>CAZWCO010000019.1:0-11668 GCA_964632665.1 uncultured Lachnospiraceae bacterium
GAGGATAGAAATAAATATTGTCAAGTATTTTTTTAGCCGTTTCGGGCGTAACCTTTGCCTCTCCTGCAATAATTTCAAGCCTGTTATCAAATCCCTGAAAGGCTTCTGGCGGCATAAACGGATTTTTTGTACCGTTAGCACCGTTATAATAAACAGCACATTGCCACGGGTCTACCTTTCCCTTTTCGTCTATTGCACCTCCCGGGCACGCTTTCATTCACTCGCCACACCTGTCGCATACACACTCTGTCAAAGGCTCATCACATTCTAAAGGTGCATCGGTTATAATAAAGCAATATCTCATAAAAAGACCATGCTCTTTTGCTTTTTCTTTATTATTTCAGAAGTCATTTTAAATACCTTTTCTCAGAATTTTCGTCTGTTGTATCACAGTTTTCAACTATGAGCACGCTTGCGTCCTCACTTACAACAATATGGTGCCACAAGCCTTTTTTTACGTTATAAACCTTATATGGCTCCATTTTATATTCTTCGTCTTCCTCATAAAGTGTTGCGCTTCCCTTTAAGAGCACAAAAATCTCGTCTGTTTCGTTGTGTCTTTCATCCTCGTCATGCTTTGAAAATCTTTCGTTGTAATTTAAGATTGCAACTCTCCAGCTTTCAAAATCCTTAACAGGCATGTAGCCTGCACCGTTATATTCAAAAATTTCCACTATCTTTCTAATCTCCATATTTTTGTTATAAAGCTTTTATATACTTTTTTAAAAGCTCAATACAAGCATTTAAATCATTTTTATTAATCACTTCTGAAGGGGAATGCAGATACCTTGTAGGTATTGATATTGCACCCGTTTTAATTCCGCTGCCGCTTGCCTGTGCTGCACCTGCGTCTGTGCCGCCTGTCATTAATATTTCTAGCTGATAAGGTATGTTGTTTGCTACCGCCGCATTTATAAGTCCGTCACGGACGCAGCTATGGCATATTACTGACCTGTCCATTACCTTTATTGCCGCACCGCCACCGAGCTTTACATTCATTGTTCTGGCAGAGGGTGTATCACCTACTCTTGTAACATCGAGTCCGATTGCATAATCTGCATCAATTCCATAAGTGGCAGTCCTTGCGCCACGAATTCCTACCTCTTCCTGAACTGTAAAAATAAAATATATCTCATTATCCGTATTTCCCATTGTCTGCAAAGCTTTAATTGCTGCATAGCATCCGGATCTGTTATCAAGAGCTTTTGAAATTACATGAGTTTCATTTTCGTAGAAATCACCTGTAAAAGTTGCCATATCCCCTACATTAATACTGTCATCTCCGGCAACATCTATAAACATTTTTGTTGCTTCATACTCGTCTACATCATCATGGACGCCGATTACACCAATTACGCCGTTTGAAAACTTTACACGTCTTCCTACTAAATCCTTGGTTCTGGATCCGCCTATCTGTGCAAATCTTAAAAAGCCTTTTTCGTCCTTATAGGTTACAACTATGCCTAGTTCATCCATGTGGGCAAGTATAATAATTTTTTTGCCACCGCTGCCTTTTCTGACAATCAGATTTCCAAGTGTGTCTGTATAAACTTCATCTGCATACTTTTCTGTCTCTAGTTTTATAAGTTCTCTTACCTGGTCTTCTCTGCCGGAAGGGGCATAGCACTGTGTAAGTTTTTTTAAAAGCTCCATTTCATAATTCCTCCTATTTCTTTTATATACACCTTTGCAAAATCTTCAAGTGCCTTTATATCACTCTTATCTGCAACCCCCACAGGCGAGTGCAAATATCTGCACGGTACAGACGCACTAACGGTTTTTATGCCGCCGGCAGCAAGGTGTATACTTCCTGCGTCATTGCCTCCGGAGATTGATTTTTTTAATTGCAATGGAATATTATTTTTCTCTGCTATTTTTATAATTTTTTCAAGGATAGCTTTATCTGTTATTGTTCTCCCATCCATGAAAGAAAACGCTACTCCCCCGCCGCATTTTGTTACTTCTTCCCCGGGAGCAGTTTTATAAACATCGCTGCATGTGGTGCTTTCAAGAACAAGTGCCGCATCCGGCTTTATACGCTCTGCGCAGACCGTACTACCTCTTAATCCCACTTCCTCCTGAGTAGTAAAGCACGCATACAGGTCATATTCTGTATCCTCCTTTAAAGCTTCCATAAGGGCGTAGCAACCAATTCTATCATCAATTGCTTTTGCTTTTATTTTGTTATTTCCAAACTCTTCATAAGCTGTGTCGAATGTGGCATAATCGCCTATGGCTATGTGCTTTTTTGCCTCATCCTCCGATGAAGCACCAATATCTATATAAAGGTCAGAAACCTTTGGAACATTTTCCTCTTCCTCTTTTGAAACAAGGTGCACCGCTTTAATTCCAATTATGCCTTTTACTCCGTTTTTGAAGACTACCCTTTTTCCTAATATAACACGGGTATCAATTCCGCCAACTGTTTTAAAGCGTAGATACCCTTTTTCTGTTATTTGGGATATTATGAAACCAACCTCATCCATGTGTGCAGAAATCATAACTTTCTTTGAGCTGTTTCTGCCTTTTTTATACACAATAAGATTTCCAAGCATATCTGTTGTAACGTCATCTGCAAAAGGTGCTACATAGCTTTTAATAAGCTCTCTTACAGCTCCCTCATCACCACTGACGCCATGAGCATTACAAAGTTTTTCTATAAGCATAGCCATTCCACCGCCTTTTCATCAGTTTCCTCAATAAATTTAACCAAAAGCTTTGAAGTGGCTTCTAAGTCGGACAGCTTCATCGTTTCAACAGGGTTATGCATATATTTAAGAGGCAAGGACAAAAGTGCTGTCGCAACGCCCATGCCGGCTATTTGTATTGCCCATGCATTTGTGCCTGTATATCCGCCATCCACATCAATCTCAAAGGGGATTTCGTTTCTTGATGCAATATCAATAAGTCTTTTGCCAAGTTCCGGATGAATGTTAGGGCCTCTTGATATTACAACGCCCGAGCCGCAGTCAAAAGCGTCCTTGCTGTTGTCAGGGGTAACACCATGGCAAACATCTATTGATATGGAAATATCAGGTTTTATAAGATTTGCAGCAGTTTTTGCGCCGCGAAGACCTACCTCCTCCTGAACAGTTGCAACTACGTACACATCGGCACCAAGATTTGTATCTTTTATTTTTCTCAAAACATCCCCAAGGACAGCAACACCTGCCCTGTCGTCAAGTGCCTTGTAGCTTATTGTGTCATCGCACATTCTTCCAACTGACTGTTCAAAGGTTACAGGTGTTCCAACGTGCACAAGCTTCTCTGCCTCTTCTTTGGAATACCCGATATCTATTGACATGTCCTCAAGCTTCATTGATTTCTTGCTTTCATCCACGGTTTGCAGATGAGGAGGCTTTGCACCAATTACGCCTTTAATATCACGGGTCCCGTGCACGATAACCTCCGATGACGGCAAAATTCTTTTATCTATCCCCCCGACACATGCAATACTCAAAAAACCATTTTCGTCAATTCCTGAAACCATAAGACCGATTTCGTCTATATGTGCTTCTATCATAATTTTTAGTGGGTTTTCTTTTCCGCATTTTTTAACTGCCACAACATTTCCAAGAGTGTCAGTAAAACATTCATCACAGAGGTTTTTAAAAATCTCTGTCACCTTGTCGGAAAAACTATATTCAAAGCCTGAAACCCCACGCATATCGCTGAGTTTTCTTACCAAATCCTCCAAAATCTTACCTCCTTCGCCCTTCTTTTACAGAAAGAGCCAAATACATTCCTACATACTTTGCTCCTACATTCCTCTCTTTCATTTCTGCGCAAAGAGGCAGAGTATCAATCGCAAGCATTATTTTTTGCTCATCGGCAGAGCCTGCAAGAGAGCGTAGTTTTTCATGATAGTCGGAATTTAAAATGAGATGTTTTTCCCCTTCCTTTATTAGAAGGATATCTCTTAAAAACAAAATCAGTATATCAAATATTTCCCATATATTATCAGAATTTTTATCAAAGAAATCAGACAGCTCAAAAGCATCATTATATTCATTTGAAAGTATTTCCGAAACAGCCTTGTAACATTCATCACGAAGTATGGAGAATTCAGGGCTTTCCACAAGAGTTTCGAGCTTTGCAGGGTTACCTGCAGAGTAGCTAAGGTGAAAATCAAAGCTGTCCTCCATACCGGGATATTTCCTGTTAAGAAATTTCCTTAATCTTTCCTTTGTAACAGGAGGAAACCTTACAACGCTGCATCTTGAAATGACGGTCTGTAAAAGCTTTGATGTATCACTTGTAACTATAATAAAAACAGCGTATAGCGGCGGCTCTTCCAGGGTTTTTAAAAAGGCGTTTTGTGCCTCCTTTGTAAGAAGATCTCCCTCTATTATATAAATCTTTTTTTCTGAATAAAAGGGTTTTATATAAGCATCGTTGTTTAAGTCACGTATAACATCAACGCCTATGCTCTTTTTGTCATCAAGAGGAGTTACATGCTTTATATCCGGATGAGTCCCAGCCTTTGCCATAATACAGGATTTGCAGCTTGTACAAGGAGCAAGTTTTTCTGCGCACAAAAAAGCAGCAGCAAGCAGTCTTGCCGCCATGTGCTTCCCAATACCCTCCGAGCCTTCAAAGATATATGAATGTGAGCCTTTTTCTTCTCTTACTGATTTTATAAGAGTTTCAAGAAGCTCTTCGTGAAAAATATCATATCCGTACATTAGTTTTCTCCCCTGATAACCTGTACAATAGTGTGCTTATACAGCTTTTTTAATCTTTTGTCTATTATATATACTGCTACAAACCACAAAACCATGGCAATAATTCCAACACCTGCCGAAGCCTCTTCTCCAAGTCCTGCAGATGAGCTTATCAAAAATCCAAGAAGCAGTGCAAATATCGGTGTTATATATGCAAGAAAGGCAGCAAAAATAATTTTTGAAGCTGCCATTTCAATTATAACCGTATCCCCCTTTTGAAGTCCGGGTACTGCTTTTGCAGACACACTTGCATCCTTCAAGGTACACTTTGCAGAGCAAGACGCACAGTTATCACCACATGCGGATTCCCTTATTACAGAAATTTCCGCAATGTCACCTGATACCTTTGTTACTCTGCCTGTCTGTCTCATGCTCTTTTTCTCCTTTTATATTCATCACATCCGTCTAAAAGCTCTTTTGCGTGAGCAAGTGATGCATTTGTTAAATCACCGCCCGAAAGTCTTGCGACTTCCGAAATACGTCCGTTTGTATCAAGCTTTGATACGGTTGTTTTTGCTATATTCTCACTTGAATGTTTTTCTATTAAGAAATGCACATCACACATGGACGCAAGCTGCGGAAGATGGGTTATACAAAGCACCTGCTTACTTGTTGAAATCTCAAACAGCTTAAAGGCAATTTTCTTTGCCGCTACACCTGATACACCTGTGTCAATTTCGTCAAAAATCATTGTGTCAACATCATCAGAAAGAATGGACTTAAGAGCAAGCATTGTTCTTGAAAGCTCACCGCCCGATGCTATTTTTGCAAGAGGCTTCATGGGCTCACCACCGTTTGTACAAATCATGAACTGTACCTGGTCCGTTCCCTTTGATGTTGGCTCACAATTTTCTATATCTACCATAAACCGTGCATGCTCCATATTAAGCTCATGAAGTGCAAGAGTTATTTTTTCGTTTATAATTTCTGCTGCTTTTTTTCTTGTATTTGAAAGAATAGCAGCAAATTTCTCAAGCTTTGAAGCTAATTCTTTTTCTTCTTTTTTAAACTTTTCTATACTGCCGTCAATATCTGAAATTTCTGAAAGCTCTGCTTCTGCCTTTTCGCAGTATTCAAGAATTTTTGATATATCCCCGCCGTATTTGCGTTTAAGGTTGTTAATAAGATCAAGTCTTTGCTCTGTGCTATCCAGAGCTTCCTTATCAAACTCAACTGTATCTCCGTAGTCTCTTATTTCCCGTGCACTGTCCTCAATAGAATATTTTGCCTCCTGAAGCGCAGAATATGCATTTTCAAGGGCAGAAGAATAGCACGAAACATCACTTAGTTCCGAAATTGCGGAAGATACTATATCATATGCACTGCCGTTATCTCCACCGTAAAGCAGATTGTATGCAGCCTTTGTACTTACAGAGATTTTTTCGGAGTTTAGAATTTCATCACGAACGCGTAAAAGCTCCTCTTCTTCGCCCTCTACAAGCTCCGCCTTTTTTATTTCTTCTGTCTGGAACTTTAAAAGGTCTGCTCTTTCTGTCTTTTCTCTTTCACCGGTAGAAAGCTCTTCTATCTTTCTTCTTACATTCTTAAGTTTTTCATAAACCTCACGGTAGCCTGAGAGTTCCTCATGATTGTTTGCAAAATTATCAAGAAAATTTATATGCTCCGCCGGAGATAAAAGAGCCTGATTATCATGCTGTCCATGAATATTCACAAGAAGTCCTGCAATTTCACGCATAACTCCAAGGGGGACTACCATACCATTAATTCTTGCGGTGCTTTTTCCGTCCGCCGTTATATCACGTGTAAGAATAAGTGTTTTATCTTCAATTTCAATGTCCTGTTCAGAGCACAGCTTTTCTATTTTTTCATTAACGTCAAAAACAGCCTGAACACGTGCTTTTTCTGCATTATGCCTTACATAGTCACGGTTAGACCTTTCACCAAGTATCATATTTATGGAATCAATTATTATTGACTTGCCGGCACCTGTTTCACCCGAAAGTACATTCAGTCCATCTTCAAAGCAGATGTGAACATCCTCTATGACGGCAACGTTTTTGATATACAGTTCTCTGAGCATTACCAATTCTCCAATTACGACGTGAAATACGTCTTTAATTTTTCTGATATGTCGTGGGCAAGGGAAATTGTATCCGCTGCCACAAAAATTGTATCGTCACCGGCAATTGAGCCTGCAATTTCGCTATGCATTTCCTTATCTACTGCTGCTGCAACCGCTGACGCCATTCCGGGATTTGTGCGGATAATTACAAGATTTCCCGCTTCTGTTACTTTTTCAACATCCGTTGCATATTTCTTGAGAGGATTGTCCCATCTTGCAGATACAGCGTAGATTGAGCCTTTAGAGTCAGGAACCTTTACAATGCCAAGCTCCTTTATATCTCTTGATACAGTTGCTTGTGTAACTGTCACACCCCGGCTTGAAAGTTCTTCAACAAGTGCTTCGTGAGTTCTGATTTTGTTTTCTTTTATGATATTCAAAATAAGCTCATGACGTGAATTTTTCATTTTCCCGTACTCCTCTCAAATTAAAGCATCTTTTCAATTATTGTGTCATAAAACGAACGTCTTACAATTTTTATAAGCTTTGCCTTATATGGTGAACGCGTTATAATAACCTTATCCCCGGAATTTACCTGACCTATGAGCTCGCCGTCAACGCATGCAACCGCGCTACCCTCTATACACCCGCCAAGCTTAATAACAATAGGCTTATCTGCCGGAAGTACTGCCGGGCGTGCTGTCAACATATGTGGACAAATTGCAGTAGCCACAAAAAGTGACATTAACGGATTTACAACAGGTCCTCCTGCGGATAAATTGTATCCTGTTGAGCCTGTTGGGGTAGATACAATTATTCCGTCTGCAACATACTGACTTATTTTTTCATCGTCCGAAAAAAGCTCAAGACCAATTAGCTTTACGTCCTTTGCCTTTTCTATAACTGCGTCATTAAGGGCATGAAAGCATTTCCCTTCTCCCTCTTCTCCCGCAATCTGCACAGACATCATCATTCGCTCTTCTATTTTATAATCTCCCTTTAAGAAAGAGTCTATTGCCTCATCTAAAGAGCAAAGTTCCACCTCGGACATAAATCCTACTCTGCCAAGGTTTATACCAAGCATTGGAATATCTGCTTTTGCACATGGGAGGGCAGAATTAATTACCGTTCCGTCTCCGCCTATAACAAGTGCGGCATCAGACACGGAATATACATCTTCTGCAAAATTTACACCGTCAATCTTTCCGCTGAATTCTGTGGGTACAAACACTTCTGCTCTATCACCAAGCAATGAAACAAGCTTTTTCGTAACCTCAAGCCGCGAATCCTTTTTTTTGTTTGGTATAATTGCAACTTTTAACATAGCTTCTGCTCACAACTCCCCTCCGACACAATAGATTACAAAAAACCACCATGTATATTATACATAATCATTATATCATTAACTGTATAAAAAATCAAGAAATTTATCTAAATAACTTAAAAGAGACAGTCTGTTTTAAAACAGACTGTCCTAAATATTATATTATACCTGCAAATTCATAACCAAGAATATCTGCAACCACCTGTACAGGAATGTATAAATTTCCGTTATACATTAAGACTCTGCCTTGAGATGTTTTTCTGCCATACTTACTTTGAATCGGCATTTTCATATCATTGACAAGTATTGTATTAATATTGTCAAAGGTTATCACATCAACCGTCCCGCCGTTTATTATAATATTACTTTGGGCATCCCCTCTTGGTATAATGTCTATACCTTTTGATATGTCATATGTGAACTTAAGCTTATCTTCTAAAAGCTCCCATGTGCCCCCAAAAATTTCTGCAAAGCTATCCAAACTAATATTAACGGTGGTTGTTTGGTTCGTAAAAACCTCTACAGGCTGGTTTATAATAAAATTTTCACTACCCTTTACAAGTGTTACATATCCCGTACCTTCTTTTGCAAAGTTAACCCATGAACTACAATCTGCATCACTTACTACTTCCCCGAGAGGCGTTTCGTAGGTATATGTCTTCCCCACATAATCAAAAAGCCTTACCATGGTTGCAACAGCCTGCTGCACGGTATAAGTCCCCTGTGGAGAAAATATCATATTATCTATGCCATTCATTACTCCCAACTCGTTCATAACTTTTACAGCCGTCAGTGCCCAATCTGAAACAGTATTTTCGTCATAAAAATATTCTTTTTCATCAAGGCGGAAATGCACGTTTTCACCCAAAAAGTTTGCCATCTTAAACAAAATAGTTGCCGCCTGCTCACGTGTCAGCTTTCCCTCGGGCATGAATGTACCGTCACCCATGCCATTTATTATTCCTACACCTGCTAAAAACTTAACCTCGTCATAGCTGCAATCGGTAAATTCCGCGCTGTTATAGTCCTGTCTCAGATTATTTTGGTCAATAATGCTGTCAACAGCTGCCCATGCTCCCTTTCTGGAATCACTTAGTGGCTCGGCATCAGTTGCAATAAAACGAAACGCCAGTTTTGCAAATTCAAGCCTTGTAATATCCTCTTTAAATTTATCGGTTAGCTCGTATGTAAGCAAATTAAGTGCCGCTGCTTTTTTTATCTCAGGAACTGCCCACTCACTTGCATTTGACGTGTCAAGAAGATTGTTTTCCGGCAATTCAAATATATCCTTGTCAGCAACTTCTCTTTCTGTACCTGTATACTTCTCATACGTCTTATCAAAGTATTTATGCTCAAGCTCCGAGCTGGCTGTATAAAGGGCATTTCTCGCATTTCCTATGTATGGCATATACCATACATAATTTTGCGCAAGTCTGCCGTTATACTCAACCGGCTCTCCTAACCTGCCTACGGCAACTCCCCATGGGTACACTGTGTATGATTTTGTTTCGTCTTTGTTCCACAGCTTTACATAACAGTCGTAATTACTGATTTCTACCATTGGCATGATAACAAGGTCGCAGCTAAAATTCCAGTACGCATCAAGCCACTTTTGTAAATCTTCCGCTTCTATATCGGCAGCTTTAATTTTTCCCTGAACAATTGTGCCGTGGGATATTTCATTTATGTCGTCAACTCCCAATGCATTATGAAAAGGCATCATAATAAGCGGGAGCTCCGTTTTTTCTTGTGCAAACACTCCAAAGCCTGTGCTAAAGAGCATAATACATGCACAAATAGTTGATATAACTTTCTTCATTTACTTTCACCCCTTTGCAAGTCGTCCCATAAACAGCACCTCGCCGCTTTTATTATCTCTTATAGCAAAGTAGAAAGGCTTGTTAAATTTAAGCTCCATCGACTCCGGCGGAAGCGCCGTACCCGCCATTGCTAAGCTCGTAACGGCTGCTGCCTCTGTTCCTTTTTCATCTACATTTATAAATGTTTTATGGATTGTATCGGTAAAGAACATATTTCCTGTGTCAAACATTTTTTCAAATTCGGCATTTTTCTCAAATGCTATGTTTATGCCTATGTTCTTTAAGATATCATTTAAAGATGTTTCATACTCTATTTTGAATTTAGGCATTGAAAGACTTATATATTTTCTTTCAAAGCGGTCAAAATACACCATCTCGTTAAGTGTCTTACCAATGTTCTTCTCTGTGTCTGCCATAATGAGATACATGCTTACGTCAATATCATCATAAATTTCCGAGCCTGCAAATTGTCCGTCCTCAGAAAAATTGTCAAACCTGTTTTTGTAAGGTAGTTCTATTGCTTTTATGTCACCCTCGACTGCATAATTTATCCAGTCTGTCATGTTCATAAAATCAATTGTTGATTTACTACCATCAAAATTAGTAAAGCTATCCTTTTTGGTAAGACTTGTACTAAACTCCTCTTCCCATGCGCCTTTAAAATAAATTGCATTTACAAGCATTGCCCAAAAGTCCGGAGTATTTACAACACCATCAATTTTACCGCCGGTTTTTTCACTTACCCACGAATTAATCTTTTCAACTGCGCTAAGGCTGTCTACCGTTTCAACATCTGCGCTATAATATTCCGTTGCCAAATTTTTAAAATCCGTGCTAAACTCCTGGTTAGTATTGCTTTTATTAATCCATATTGAATTTGCAATGTTAAGCCTTAAATTTTCCGTCTTTGAATATCTTTCAATTATCTCTTTTGAAAGAGCGTTTATTCCGCTTATCTCATATACTCCAAGGGCGTTTAGCAGCTCTGTTTCCGTTTCACCCTCTGCACCATTTGCCGCAAGTGCAAGTGCCATCTTTACAGATATAGGAGAAAACATATAGTTTTCGTCATCGGGCATTTGAGTATTTAGCTTATCTTCAAAATACATATCATTAATGTCGCTCCTTAGTTTTCCAAATCCTGCACTCTGGACAAAAGTCTGTCCTAAATCAGTAAGCATAAATTCCGACATTTTCCGTGCAGGGGAATTTTCGGGTGTATCCTTTCTTATTACCACATATGTATGGTCTGAAAGAGGATAACTCCCGTCCGCTATGCTCTCGTCTGTGGGATAAACGCCGTCAACCGCAAGAAGCTTTAAATGACGCTTAGTGTCAAGAACTGCGTCTGCATTATGATAGTAATAGTAAATACTGTATCCAAGGCCGTAGCCTGTGGGTTCTGTTGTCTTTGCGTCTATTACATCAGTGAGTACAGACGCCATTGCAACAGACGTAGTTTCTTCACGGATTTTTTTGTGAATTTCATTTCCGTTTAGAAAATGTTTTTCCATTTGGGCGTGACTTCCACTGTCATTATTTCTGCAATACGGATAAAGAAGTGCATCAGGTCCGCCAATTTCATCCCAATTAGTGTAAGCGTTGTTTACGTAAATATTGCTTATCTGCTCACTTGTAATGCCTACGATGGAATTTTCCTTGTTTGTAAAGAAAATCATTGCATCATACGCAATTGGTATAAGCTCTAACTCTACTCCCTTTTCTTCTGCAAGGTTTAAAATATCACTTGCAGGATAAACAGATGCAAACATCATAT
>CAZWCO010000020.1:0-11664 GCA_964632665.1 uncultured Lachnospiraceae bacterium
GTTAGGAGAATTGTTTTGAAAATTTTACTTGTTGCTGTTAATTCTAAATTTACGCATACATCTCTTTCTGTCCGCACATTGAGCGCAAATGCAGGGGGTGTAGATTTTTGTGAGTTTACAATTAATGAGCAGCTTTTGGATACGGCAGGGAGCATTTATAAAAAATCTCCTGATGTTTTGTGCTTTTCCTGTTATATATGGAATATAGAATACATTTTAAAGCTTGCAGCTACTTTGAAAAAGATGCTTCCGGATGTACAGATTATCCTTGGCGGGCCGGAGGTAAGCTACTGCGGAGCAGAAATTCTGGAAAAGTATTCTTTTGTAAACGCTGTTATCTGCAGCGAGGGTGAGGAAACCTTTAAAGAACTTACACAGAAAGGTTTTTCTTTTGAAAATGTTGCCGGTGTAATATACAGAAGTGACAAAATAATAGAAAACTCCGTAAGAAACCCAATATCTGACCTTGACAGCCTTATATTTCCTTATACACAGGAGGATTTAAGTAAAAACAGAGGAAAGCTTATATATTACGAAAGCTCACGTGGATGTCCCTTTGGCTGCAGCTATTGTCTGTCCTCGGCAGAGCGTGGAGTAAGATTTAAAAGCTTAGAAAAGGTAAAAAGTGAGCTTGAAATTATTATAAATTCAAAGCCGTCTACAATAAAGTTTGTGGACAGAACTTTTAATGCAAGTAAGGAGCGTGCCCTTGAGCTTATAAGGTTTATGATTGAAAGGGGAGAGGGGGTAACCTTCCACTTTGAAATAGAGGCGCACAATATAAGTGATGAGTTTTTAAAGGTTGTTTCAAAAGCGCCAGAGGGGATGTTCCGCTTTGAAATAGGCATACAGTCCACAAACCCGTATACACTCTCTGCCATAAACAGAAATCCGGATGTTGAAATCCTTCTTTCTAATATAAAAAAGATTATTTCCCTTGGGAAAGTGCATGTTCATCTTGACTTAATTGCAGGACTCCCCTTTGAAACATATGACATTTTTAAAAAGTCCTTTAACGATTGCTTAAGCCTTGAGCCTGATGTGATGCAGCTTGGATTTTTAAAGCTTTTAAAGGGTACAAAAATAAGGCGTGAGGAAAACAAATTTTCTTATAAGTATACAGACTTTCCGCCATATGAAATAATTTCTAATCGTCACATTACCTGTGATGAGATAATAAAGCTCAAAAAAATAGAGGCTCTTGTTGATAAGTATTATAACAGCGGAGCGTTCAAAGGCTCGCTTAGATATATGAAAGATGTATATGGAGATTATATGAGTCTTTTTGAGAGCTTGAGTGCATTCTTTGAGGGGAATGGGTATTTTGACATAAACCATTCAAGAGACAGCTTATATAATATTCTTGCAAAATTCGGGAAAGATGATAAACTGTTTTTAAATATCCTTAAATTTGATTACTTTACAAACACAAAAAATGCATCAACACCTGTCTGGTCAAGTGAGCCGTATAATCTTTATGTTCACAAAAGAAGAACAGAAATTATAGAAGAAAACAGAGATGATGTTTTTTCAATATTTTGCGATTGTCCTGTCCGTGACATTTTAAAGAATGTCCACTTTGAAGAATTTTCCTTTAACCCTATGGACAAAAAGGAAGGAAAATGGATTGGAGTATTCAGGAAAAACGGGGATTTTCTCGGCAAATTAAATGTTGACATTAAAGAATAATTTTGATACTATACAAGGAGGATGATTATGAATAAAAGGTCTGTTGACAAGGCAATGCTTCTTCTTTCTGCACTTAAATCCAGAATGGAAGAAAACAGCGATTTTTTTGAGAAAATAAGGGTAACACTTCGCTCCGGCGCAAGAGAATATTTTGCAGAGTTTACCTTTAAAAATAACGAAATTTCATTTGAGTACCTTGGCGAAAAGAATAAAACAAAAGACTTTTCATGTCTCAGGGATGTGCTTTTAAAATATGACAGCGCATGTGTAAGGTATATTGAGCGTGGAACGGAAATTATAATAGATGCAGACGATAAAAACGTCAAAATGAAAAACCGTGAGAAAGCGCCGGAGGAAGTAAAGCTTTCTACCGTAAATACAGGAAGACAGTACCTTGTTAATCCCTCACGTGCCGGAAAACTTCTGCGTGAGCTTGGAGTGCTTACACAGGACGGCAAAGTCAAGAATGACAAGGTGCGCAAATATAACCAGGTAGATTATTTCCTGGAGCTTATGAACGGCGTTTTAAAGGATATTCCTCAAAAGGAAGAAATGCTTATCCTTGACTGTGCCTGCGGAAAAAGCTATCTGTCGTTTATTATGAACTACTATCTTACAGAGGTTTTAAGAAGAAAATGCCGCTTTATAGGAGTGGACTTTTCAGAAACAGTTATTGAAGCATCAAAAAAGACCGCAGAAAATCTTGGCTACAAAAATATGACCTTCATCTGTGAGGACCTTGCAAAATACGTGCCACAGTCGCCTCCTGATCTGGTTGTTTCTCTCCATGCCTGTGACACTCTTACAGATATGGCGCTTGCATTTGGTATCAGGTCAAAGGCACAGGCAATTATGAGTGTTCCGTGTTGTCATAAGGATATTTTAAAGCAGTATTCCTATGAGCCTTTTTCTATGGTTACAAAGCATGGAATTTTAAAGGCACGTCTTGCAGATACTCTTACAGACGCACTTCGTGCATCATATCTTGAAGCAAGTGGATACAGCGTTTCTATGATAGAGTACATTTCGCCTCTTGAAACACCAAAGAATATTATGATAAGAGCTATCCGCACAGGTAAAAGCCTTGAGAGTGCAAAAAAGGACTATGAAAATCTTAAAGCTATGATAAATGTAAGTCCTGCCATTGAGAAATATGTTTAAAGGGGAAAAGATATGGAATTAAAAGAAAAGACCTTAAAAAGCGAGCCTGTTTTTGATGGCCGTGTTATAAACCTTAGGGTTGATACGGTAACACTTCCGGATGGTAATGCTTCAACCCGTGAAGTGATTGCGCATCCGGGAGGCGTGTGCGTTGTTGCTGTGGATGATGAGAAAAATGTATATATGGTACGTCAGTACAGATACCCCACAAAGCAAGTTTTGTTGGAAATTCCTGCCGGAAAACTGGAATATGGCGAAGACCATTTTGAAGCGGCAAAAAGAGAGCTTGAGGAAGAAGCAGGTGTAATAGCTGAAAATTATGTTTATCTGGGATATTTTTATCCTACACCTGCCTACTGTGAAGAAAAAATCCATATGTATTTTGCAAGCGGTCTTACAAAAACCAAGCAGAATTTAGATGATGAAGAATTTTTGGAGGTTGAAAAAATACCTTTTGCTGAGCTTTTGGAGATGATTGGCAAAGGTGAAATCATAGACGGAAAAACAGCTCTTGCAGCACTTAGGGCAAAAGAATATATTACAGGGGAGAGAAATTATGGAAAACAATAAGGTTTCAGTAACAATCAACGGAAGAATGTATACACTCGTATCAGAGGAAACAACAGAGTATATGAGAGAGCTTTCGGACTATGTAAATAAAAACGTGCAAAAGGTAAAGGACAAAAACCCGGCGCTTATGGGAGAGCGTCCTATTGTACTTGCGGCGCTTAATATTTGTGATGAGCTGTTTAAGGCAAACATGGGCGGCAAGGTAATGTTTGAAAAAGCACAAAAGAACTATGACGAAATAATAGCTGAAAACAAAAGACTTCGTGAACAACTAAATGATACAGATGTTTCCGGGCTCAAAAGACAGCTTGAATCTGCAAGAGCGGAAATTGAAAGACTAAGAAGATATAACAGATAATAGGGGGCGTTTTGGTTTGGAGCTGTTATCACCTGCCGGCTCATATGAATCAGTTATTGCCGCTGTCCAAAGCGGAGCAGACGCCGTATATCTTGGCGGCGCAAAATTTGGTGCAAGACAAAGCGCCAAAAACTTTGAAACCCATGAAATGAAAAAATGGATAGATTACTGCCATTTGTACGGAGTCAAGGTATATGTAACCGTCAATACTCTTGTAAAGGACAGCGAGCTTGAAGAGCTTGCAGAATATGTAAGGGAGCTTGCAAAAATAAATGCTGACGCTCTTATTGTACAGGATATGGGCGCTGTAACGGTTATAAGAACGGCAGCACCTGCCATGCCTGTCCATGCAAGCACTCAAATGACGGCAACATCACTTGAGGATGTGCAATTTCTTGAAAACCTGGGAATAGAAAGAGTTGTCCTTTCAAGAGAACTGACTATGGCAGAAATTAAACACATTTCTGAAAATACAAGCTGTGAACTTGAAGTTTTTGTTCATGGCGCTCTTTGCATGTCCTATTCCGGACAATGCCTTATGAGCAGTATTATCGGCGGCAGAAGCGGTAACAGAGGCAGATGTGCACAGCCGTGCAGGCTTATGTATACCCTTGAGGGTAACAGGGACAAAACAAAAGGCTTCTTATTAAGTCCAAAGGACCTGTGTCTTGCAGACGAACTGGAAACCCTTAAAAAAATAGGTGTTTCTTCACTAAAAATAGAGGGAAGACTAAAAAGAGCAGGATATGTGTCAACAGTAGTGGGAGTATACAGGAAGCTTCTTGATACAAAAGGAAAACTTTCCGGACAGGATATTAAAGTTTTAAGTGACGCATTTGGCCGTGGATTTACAAAAGGACTTTTCGGCGGCGAAGCCGGCAAAAAAATGATGAGCCATGAAAATTCATCAAATGCTGCTGACAATGTTTTTACAAAAGAGGCACTTGAAAGAGCAAAAGAGAATGCTAACATAAGGAAAATTCCTGTAAGAATTAAAGCCGAGGCAAAAAAAGGCGAGCCTTTTTTTGCACAGATAGAGGATATGGACGGCAATGCTGTGTCGGTCAAAAGTGATTTCCTTTGCGAAAAAGCCGAAAAATCCCCAACAGGAATGGACAGAATAAAAGGCGCAATGGAAAAGCTTGGTGCAACGCCATTTATTTTGGAGGAGACGGTTGCTTATGCAGATGCGGACGTGGCTGTGCCTGTTTCCATATTAAATTCTGTAAGGCGGGAGCTTTGTGAACTTTTAAAGGAAAAAAGGATTAAAAGAGAGCCTTTGGAAACTTATTCTTTGAGCTTACCTCAAACACAAAGCAAAATAAGTAATCCGGATATATGGTGCATGGTGGAAACAAAGGAGCAGTACAAGGCCGCAAAAAAAGCAGGCATAAAAAACATTATAACAGCCTTTGACGAGCGTTCTGCCATAAGACGCTGCGGACATGTGACGCATATGGGAAAGACAGATTCAGAGCGTGTGCTTGTTTCAAATGCAGGTCAGCTTTTACAGTATGAAGGAAGGGAAATAACAGGCGGCAGCAGACTCAACATTACAAATTCAATGAGCGCAGAGTTTTACAGTGCTTTTATGGACAAAGGAATAATTTCTCCTGAGCTTTCTTTTAAAGAAATCAAAAGGCTCACAAGGGGAACAAAGCTTTCCTGCGGTGTAATCGGGTACGGAAGACTCGATTTAATGCTCTGTGGTAATTGTCCTGTCAAGGCGGCAGGGAAGTGTCAGGATGGCAAAAAAGTATACAGACTAAGGGACAGAAAGGGCGAAGAGTTTCCCCTTTTATGTGCAGAAAATTGTACAATGCGCGTTCTTAACTCAAAGCCTGTATTTATGGCAGACAAATGGGATGATTTTAAGGAATTGGGAATAGATTTTGTCTGCCTCGTATTCACAACAGAAAGTGAAGAAGAGTGCACGGGAATAATAAAAGAATATATTAATGCAAAAAACGGTATAAAAGTAACTCCAATGAGGGAAAATACATTTACAAGAGGGCATTTTTACCGAGGCATATTGTAAGGATGGTTATATGAACAAGAAAATTATACTTGCTTCCGGCTCGCCAAGACGGAAAGAAATACTTGAAAATGTTGGAATAACCTTTACGGTGGTAAAGTCTGAAGCGGACGAAGCTTTAGTAAGTCCGGAGGGGATTCCTGTTAGCATTTATGTTCAGGAGCTTGCTCTTTTAAAGGCAACAGAGGTAAAAAGCAGAATTTCTGCAAAGGATTCCATAGTAATAGGTGCAGATACTGTTGTATCTATTGATGGCAAAATACTTGGAAAGCCGGGAAACGAGCAAGAGGCATATGATATGCTAAAGAGTCTTTCGGGCAAAACCCACCAGGTATATACAGGCTACTGCGGGGTAAGCACAGATGATGGCTATGCTGTGTGCGAAAGCGTATGTACAGGCGTAACCTTTGCAGAACTTTCAGATGAAGAAATTTATAACTATATACATACCGGCGAAAGCTATGACAAAGCCGGAGGGTATGGGATTCAGGGCAAGGGCGTAATGCTCGTTGAAAAGATAGACGGAGACTATTTTAATGTAGTAGGTCTCCCTGTAAGAAGCCTTGTTAACATGCTCAAAAAAGAATTTGGATTTAGCTGAAAGGAAATGCATCATGAGTTTGTTTACTAAAAGCTTTGTGATTGACCTTGGGACATCAACAACTCAGGTTTACAAAAGAGGAGAGGGAGTTGTACTTGATGAACCGTCAGTTGTGGCAGTAGACAGGCTTGGCGGAAAAATTCTGGCTGTGGGAAATTCAGCAAAAGCCATGGCAGAAAAGACCCCTGACAGCGTTATAATAATAAACCCCTTGACGTATGGTGTTGTATCAGACTATGACATGACAAGAAGCATGCTCAAGGTTTTCTTTCAAAAATGTCCTCCGGGACTTACAAAACCGCGTGTGACAGTTATAGCTTCGTCTGCCGCATCAGATGTGGAAAAAAGAGCAGTAAAAGAAGCTTTTATGGGCGCAGGCGCAAAATCTGTGGCTTTTGTGAATAAGTCAATTGCGTCAGCCCTTGTTGCCGGCATTTCACCGGATGAGGGCAGAGGCTGTATGGTAATAGATATAGGCGGCGGTACAACAGAGCTTGCATTTATAAGCTTTGGCAGAGTAATTTCATCAAAATCAATCAAATTTGGCGGAAACGCCTTTGATGAGGCAATAAAAGATTATGTAAGAAAAAACCACGGGGTAGTAATTGGAAGCAGAGTTGCTGAACAGATAAAGATATCTTTAAAAGACATAAGTGACGGCGAAAAAATAGTAAACGGCCGTGATGTAAAAACTGGACTTCCAAAGGGCGTGATACTTTGCGGAGGCCAAATAAAGGACTCTATGAGGGGTGTGCTTTTACAAATCGCTGATGCGGCATCTGTAATGCTTGAGCAGGCGCCTGTTGATTTGGTTTCGGATATTAAGGAAAGAGGCATTTTCTTAACAGGCGGTGGAGCAAGATTGTGGGGGATATGCGAGTTTTTAAGTGATGTGCTAAACATTCCGGTACAGCTTTCCCAAAATGAAAATATTGCTGAGTGTTATGAAAGCATTATAGGCGTCTCAGGAGGGGAAGCTCTTTGAAAAAAGTAATTGTCTCCGGAGCAGTAATTACGGCGCTGTCATTACTGATATATGCGTTTCAGGGAGAAAATAATTTTCTTGTAAATGGGGTGAGGGAGGCGTTTTCTCCATGTCTTACAATGGCATCCCAGATAAAATACAACTTAAAGCTTAACTCTCTGTCCAAAGAAAAGCTGCAGGCGGAGAATGAAATTTTAAAAAGAGAAATAATGAGTTATAAAGACTCTTACAGATATAAACAGGAAGTGGAGCGGCTGGAAGCGCTTCTCAGTACAAAAAAAGCACTTGAAAATTATGCAGAAACAGTTGCCGCAAAGGTTATTTCCTGTAAAAAGACGGATAGTATTATTATAAACAAAGGCAAAAACAGTGGAATAAAAAAAGGTGATGCAGTTATCGCAATAAATGGCGTAGTCGGGAGAGTAACAGATACAGGAGACGAATACTCTGTTGTGTCAACTCTTTCAAGTCCCGATGTAGCCGTAAGCGTAAGAATTGTAAGAACAGGAAAGCCGGCTGTAACAGAGGGCGATGGGGAACTTTCAAAGACAGGACTATGTAAAATGACCTTTATAGAGGGACCTGACAGTGTAAATTCGGGAGACTTTATTGAAACCTGGGGCGGCGTTGTTTTCCCGGAGGGAGTACCTGTTGGACGGGTTAAGGAAGTAATGTACGAAAACTCTGTTGCATACGCCACAGTTACTCCTGTTACAGCTGTATCAGGGTTATTCGAGGTGCTTGTTATATGCAGGTAATCCGCAAAATTATAGTAACGTCCATATTAATATTTTTGACTATTCTCCTTTACGGAGCCGACTTTTTAAAATCAGAGCTTCCTCTCTTGTTTTGCGTGTGCTTTGCAATACATAACAGGAGCTTTTGGGAAATAACCGCTGTATCGGTTATAATGGGAATAATAATCTGCACATACGGAAGCTACGGCTTTTTGCATAGTATTCTTATGTGCGTGTATATGTCATATATTTTTTTTATATTTGTACCGGAGAAAAGACCTTTTTTTAAAAAAACAGTATTGTTTTTTGTCTCTGCGTCAATAGCCTTAAGGAGTGTGGCAGTTTACAATACAATTCTGTTTGTTATAATATATTTTTTCTGCAAAAAAATATATGCTGATAAGGAAAAATTTATCTTTTTACAGGTGTGAGGTATAAGGTTTTGCATAAAACCGAAAAAAGATTTAAATTATTATACATTTTTACATGTGCTTTGTTCTTATTCCTTATATCAGGACTTTTCTATATGCAGATAATTAAGGGCGAGGAGTACAGGGCGGAAGCTGACAGCAAAATGTATCCTGCTGTAAAGGAGCAGGCACCACGTGGGGAAATTACAGACAGAAACGGTATTTTGCTTGCAGGAAATAAGGTTTCCTATTCTCTTAATATTATAAAAGAGGATATGGAGCCGGAGGAATTTAACCTGTGCATTATGAGAATTCTGAACGTCCTTGATAAAAACGGTGTGGCATTTGAAGACACCTTCCCTGTGTCCTATGACGGAGCACAATATACCTTTAAAAATGAAAATGAGAAAAAGGCATGGTTTAAAGCCTTTGGTTATAAAAAATATATTAATGACAAAATGACTCCCGGAGAGCTTTTACTTTCGGTAGCAAATAACATATACAAAATTCCTCAAAATCTTTCGACTCCGGATACAAGACGCATTTTAGGTGTCAGGTATGAAGCACAGCGCAGCGGCTTTTCAAGGTCAACATCTTTTTGCATGGTAAGGAGCGTGCCTGTTAGTGTTGTGTCTGAAATAAAGGAAAGCCCTCATATGTTCCCCTGTGTTGTAATAACAAATTCCTTTGACAGAGAGTACTATAATAACGGCTCTGCCTCTCACATTATCGGGAGAGTTGGAAAAATAAGTGAAGATGAGTATAGCAAATACAAGGAACATGGCTACCGGTTTAATGATATGATTGGCAAGCAGGGCGTTGAAAAGCTGTGTGAAGAAGAGCTTCGTGGCACTGACGGAGTAATCGGAATAAATAACGTTCCGGCTGTCCAGGGCAAAAAAATAACCCTTACACTTGATATAGGCATGCAGCAGGTACTTGAAAGCTCACTTGAAAGTATGATACACAAAATAAAATCACAGGGGGGAGAAAGGACCGGCGGCGATGCAGACAGCGGTGCGGCTGTTGTAGTTGATGTTAATACAGGGGAAATCCTTGCCTGTGCATCATATCCGGGATACGATATTTCCACCTTTGGAGAAAATTACAGCGTTTTGTCTGCTGATAGCAGTCTACCCTTGTGGAACAGAGCAATTTCAGGTGTCTATTCGCCAGGCTCTATATTTAAGCCTCTTGTTGCCATTGCAGCATTAGAGAGCGATAAATTAAAGCCAAAAGAAAAAATCGCCTGTGAGGGCATATATAAGTTTTATGAGGATTACAGACCACGCTGCTGGATATGGTCAGAAAATAATGAAACACACGGCGCAATCAATGTATCGGACGCTATTGAAAAGTCATGTAACTGCTTTTTTTATGAAGCAGGCAGAAGAACAGGTATTGATATAATTTCGGAGTATGCAGAAAAGTTTGGACTTGGTACAAGCACAAAGACGGGACTTCTTGGGGAAGTAAACGGAACAGTTGCAAACCCTGAGAACAAGAAAAAGCTTGTACAGGATACAAAACACTCCGGCTGGTATGGGGCAGATACACTTCAGGCGGCAATAGGACAGTCAATAAATACCTTTACTCCCCTGCAGCTTGCAAACTATATTGCAACAATTGCAAATAACGGAACAAGGTATAAGCTAAGTATTATAAAAGACGGCAAGGCGGAAATAGAGGAAAAAACCGACATTTCTTCTGAGACTCTTAAGGCTGTAAAAAGCGGCATGCGAAATGTGGTAGAGGAAGGCTCCGCAGGAGCAATTTTCTCGGGATATCCAATTGCAATCGGTGGAAAAACAGGAACGGCACAGGTTGGAAGCAAGGTTTCAAACAACGCGCTTTTTGCAGCGTTTGCACCATTTGATAAGCCTGAAATTGCAATCTGTGTTGTGATTGAGCACGGCGTGCGCGGTGCAAATGCCGCATACGTTGCAAGAGATTTGTTTGACTACTATTTTAAGGATAAAATGTAAAGTATACGAAAGGCTGTGACAAGCATGGAAAAGAACAAAAGCGTAGTTTTAAAAGGATGTGCAGAGGGAGTAAATATGATTTTAAGCCCTGATGCACCCCTGCAGCAGATTATTGAAGAAATGCGTGATATAATCAAAAGCTCCGGCGGATTTTTTAAAGGTGAATGTACCGTGATAGTCAGCGGCAGAGAGCTTTCAAAAGCTGACAGGCTGCGTGTTTCCTCTGTTATGAACACAATTTTCCCGGAGGCAAGGGTGGAGTATAAACAGGAGCAGGTGCTTCCGGCACCTGAAATAATTTCCAAAAATCACACAGAAAGAGGCGCAAGGTTCCTTGAGGAGCTTTCAAAGGCGGCACAAATGTCAAAAAGCTACTTTAAAGCATCTTCTTCAATAAGACCGAACAAGCCTGATGCAAGAGTATACGAGGGTACGCTTACTAGCGGAGATGTACTTGAGTGTATAGGTGATATACTTGTAGTAGGTAATGTGGAAAAGGGAGCGAAAGTACATGCCGGCGGAAGCGTATATGTTATGGGAAATGTGATGGGAAATATAGAGTGTGAAAAAGGCACTGTAAGAGCTGTAAATTTTGATTGTGGAACAGTAAAAATAGGTGGTATATCAAAGGACAATATTTCAGGCAGTGCCATTGAAGTATACCTTGACGATAACGTAATAAACATACGCCATTTTTAAGGGATGCCGCGCAGGGCAGTATCCCTTTTTGTGTAATTATATGAGATATATTGATGTTTTATGGCTGAAAATGCCATAGACCAAAGTTTTTTCTTGACTTTAATGTTAATTTATGTTAGACTTAAAATGATGATTTATGCGTTAATTCATCCTTGCACCGCCACTTCAAAAAAAGGAGATGGCAATATTATGGAACAAGCTATGAACATAACGACAAATATCAGAGCCATTGATAGCATAAAAAGCGAAATACTTCAAGAGGTTGCTAAACTTTATGTTACTCTGGCAGATTATGAAGACACAAATTTATATGAAAATGTATCAGGCAGCATTGCTACAATTGTTGCCATGGATTATATTCTTGCACGGAGAATAGGGTTGGATTTTCAGTCAGTTGACGAAAAAATTTCAGAGCTTACGTCTATTGCTGCCGA
>CAZWCO010000021.1:0-11602 GCA_964632665.1 uncultured Lachnospiraceae bacterium
AAAGCATGCAATGGCAGTAACCCTCAAAGTCAGGGTCTGCAATTTGCTCTTTGAATTCCTTACACATACATTTATATTCTTCCGTCTTTTGAATTCTGCACGGACAGTAGCCACCTTTGGCTTTAAGACCTTCTTTGATTGTTTTAACAATCTCTTTGTCTTCATTTAATCGTACTGCCATATTTTTCACCTCTGAAAATATTATATCACATATAGTTTCTCTTGTAAATAAAAATTTAACACCTCAAAAAAATTGTAACATAATGGAATAAAATAATCAAGTTCTTTATCAAATAATTCTTGCAATACATATTTTTATATGATATAATTCATAGTATGAAAGCGCACCTTTGGGAATAAAAGTAGCATAGGCAGTCCTGAAAGGACATAGAAAAATATGTAAAAAAAGAGGAAATTCCTATGAAAACGGTTTTTATAATTAATCCTAAGGCCGGTCAGGGGAAAGACATCAGAAGAATAATCAGCCGGATAAGAGAAACAAGAGCTCATTTAGACAGGCAAACTGAAGTATACCTTACAACAGCTGTTGGAGACGCAGAGCGTTTTGTAAGAGAGTATTGCAAAAACAGAGGCGCGGCACGCTTTATAGCGTGTGGCGGAGACGGCACATTAAATGAGGTGCTAAACGGCGCTATTGCCTTTGAAAATACAGAAGTAGGAGTCATTCCTATGGGTACGGGCAATGATTTTTGCCGAAATTTTGCAAATGATTGCAATTTCCATAGTATAGCCGGTCAGATAATAGGCGGTACTGTAAAGTGCGATGCCATAAAATACATAACCTCCGAAAAAAAGGAAGGCTACTGTGTTAATATGTTTAACATAGGCTTTGACTGTAATGTAGCAGACATGACCGGTCAAATGAAAAAGAAGCCTTTCATTTCCGGCTCTGTTGCATATTTTCTTTCTATATTTGCTATGCTTATAAAGAAAAAGGGAGCAAAGGTAAAACTTGAGCTTGACGGAAAGGTTGAGCATTCGGGTGAACTACTGCTTACATCCATAGCAAACGGATGCTACTGCGGAGGCGGCGTAAAAAGTAATCCTCTTGCATCTGTTCAGGATGGGTTTATAAACGTAAATATAATAAAAAACGTTTCAAGGACAAAATTTTTAACACTTCTTCCGCACTATATGAAAGGAACGTTTTTAAAGCTTCCCGGTATAGAAAAGGTAATATCCTCTGTTAAATGTAAAAATATAAAATTAACACCTCTTGACGAAAAAACAAGAATGTGCACAGACGGAGAAATAGCCGATGCAGGTATTACTGAATTCCATATTGTGCCCGGAGCATTTAACTTCGTAGTTCCGGTATAAAAAAGAAAGGCAAAAAAATGAATACCCAAAACAACGAAACGCATCATTTGCATATAGGAATGAGAAAAATTAAGAGTATAATTGCGGTAGCTGTTGCTTTTGCAATCTGGCAAATATTAAGGATGTTTTTACCGAGCCTTGAGCCTCATCCCATTTTTGCATACATCTATGCAATAATCGAAATGAGAGACACAAGCGAAAAAACAAAAACCTTTGGCATCAGAAGAATAAGAGCAACAATAATCGGACTTGTGATTGGTCTGTTGTTTGTATCCCTTTCTATACAGCTTTGTTCCCTGACAGATGTACAATGGCTTTGGACGCTTATAGATTTTGTGCTTGTTATGTGTGCTTCTCTTACAGCACTATGCGCAGCCGAGCTTTTTAAATGCGAAAATTTTTGTGGAATTGCCGCTATTATAACTGTAATTTGTCTTATATCGACTATGGAAACAAACAGATATCTGTATGCAATTATGCGTGTTGTGCAGACGGTTATAGGAGTAGTTTCAGCTTTGATTGTAAACAGTACCATATCAAAAAAGTAAACCACAGTTAAAGATAGTTTTCAACTAAAGAAAATCTCTCAATTTAGCATAATAAAGCCATTTTGAGAGGTTATTTTTTTTATGGCGATATGTTGACTTAAAGCCAACGCGATATATTTACATTTGTAAATTCGATATATTTGGGCTGAAGCCGAATGCGATATGATATAAATTCTTTAACTCGTGCCGTAGGCACATATCACATCCAAAAGGATATATCGCACCAAAGGTATATCGCAAATTCTGAAAGAATTTATATCGCTGCCAAGTGTCCTTAAGAACACTTGGCATAATCAGACAGGTTTATTTTTTGTGCTAAAAACGTTGTCGAATTGTGCTAAAAATGTTGTCGAATTTTGGTTTGACTTTGTATATAAACTATGATATACTATTATAAATGTATTTTAAGGAGGACAGCTTCATGAGAAGATGGGGAGACAGGTACGATGCCTATCGTATCCGTGATATTGACGGTCTGCACTTTTATATGGCTTACCTTATGCCCAAAAGGACAGATGCAGAGGTTTACATAAATCAGAAAATTGATGTAACAGAGCTTCTTGAATATATAAAACAGAAAAATGAAACAGGAGAGAGAAAGGTTACCCTTTTCCATTGTGTTATTGCGGCAGTTGCAAGAACAATCAAAATGCGCCCTCTCCTGAACAGATATATTTCCGGCAAACGATACTATATGCGCCATGATATCTCAATGGGCTTTACTGTTAAGAAAAAGTTTACAGACCATTCTGAAGAAACCCTGATGATTTATCATCCAAAAGACAATGAAAATCTATGTGCTATAACAGATAAGCTTTCTCCAAGGGTTGCAGAGGCAAAAAAGGAAAACTGCGGCATGCAGGTTGATAATATTCTTAATATTGTCAAAAAGCTTCCAAAACCAATTATGAACCTGTTTATGGCGTTCATGAATTTTGCAGACGTTCACGGACTTATGCCAAAATCATTCAGCAGCGTTGATACAAACTACTGTACAGTTCTTCTGTCAAACCTTGGAAGTATAAAGTGTGACGCAGTATACCATCATCTTAATAATTTTGGCACTAACGGAATAGTAATCACAATCGGAGAAATACATAAAGAAATAATTCTTGACGAAAACGGAGAGTCAGCAGTACGTGATATTATAAATATAGGCGTTACTCTTGACGAGCGTATAGCAGACGGCTTTTATTTTGCACGTTCATTAAAGCTTATTAAACACCTGTTTAAAAACCCCGAGCTGCTTGATAAAACTTTAGGGGAGGAAATAGAATTTGAGTTCTGAAGCCAGATGGTTTAAATATTATGGTGATGTGCCCCATACCCTTGATTATCCCGATATTACCATGTATGACATTATAAAAAAAGCAAAAGAAAACTATCCGTCATATATTGCTTATGATTTTCAGGGTAATGCTGTCACATACGAAAAATTTATTACGGAAATAGACACATGTGCAAAAGCACTTAAAGCAATTGGAATTGGTGAGGGTAACGCAGTAACAATATGTCTTCCAAATGTTCCGCAGGCAGTAATTATGCTTTATGCCTTAAACAAAATCGGTGCCGTTGCAAGCATGGTGCACCCGCTTTCTGCAGAAAATGAAATAATGTTTTACCTTAATGAAAGTAAAAGCCGTGTTGCAATAACACTTAGTCAGTTTTATGATAAGTTCCGTGCAATTGAGGGTAAAACCTCTGTTGAAAAAATCATAGTCGCAAAAATTGAAGAGGCTCTCCCGCCCGTTAAAGGCTTTTTGTATAAGTTTATAGGTCATGAGCCAAAGGTTGCAAATGAGCCAAATGTTATATCCTGGCCTGTTTTTTTGAACGGTGCAAAGGATTTTACAGAAGAAATTACATATAAGGGAAAAGGCGAAGACCCGGCTGCCATACTCTTTAGTGGCGGCACAACGGGAACATCAAAAGGCATACTTCTTACTAACCTTAATTTTAACGCTCTTGCAATGCAGACTGCCGCAGCGTCAGGATGTTTAGAGGCAGGGGATACAATACTTTCCATAATGCCTGTATTCCACGGCTTTGGTCTTGGTGTTGGTATTCATACCTTGCTTGCTTTTGGCGGAAGATGTGTTCTTGTTCCAAGGGTCAATGTTGCAGAGCTGCCGGGGCTTTTTAAGAAGTACAGACCAAACTACATGGCAGGCGTCCCCACTCTTTTTGAAGCAATGATGAGAAATGAGGATATGAAAAAGGCAGACTTTTCATGCCTTAAGGGCCTCTTTAGCGGCGGTGACTCACTTTCAATTGAGCTTAAGAAAAAGATTGACGCATTTTTAAAAGAAAGAGGAGCAACTATTCAGGTGCGTGAGGGCTATGGCACAACTGAATGTGTAACTGCAAGCTGTCTTACACCAAGTAATTACTACCGTGAGGGAAGTATCGGTATACCGTTCCCTGACACATTCTACAAAATTGTAATTCCAAGCACGAATGATGAGGCGCCTGTGGGACAGATGGGTGAAATTTGTATTGCAGGGCCGACTCTTATGAAGGAGTATATAAACAATCCAAAGGAAACAAGCCAGACTCTGAGAGTTCATGATGACGGCAAAACATATCTCCATACAGGTGACCTTGGATATATGGACGAGGACGGATTTATATACTTTGTTCAAAGACTTAAGAGAATGATAATCACAAACGGATACAACGTATACCCGTCACAGATTGAAAATGTAATTGACTCACATGAGGCTGTAATGTTCAGCACAGTTTTAGGTGTCAAGGACGAAGTCAGAATGCAAAGAGTTAAAGCCTTTATTGTTTTAAAACCGGAATTTGCACCAACAGAAGAGGTAAAGGCGTCAATCAAGGCACATTGCGAGAAGAGCATTGCAAAATATGCACTTCCAAAGGAGTATGAATTCCGTGACAATCTCCCTAAAACTCTGGTTGGTAAGGTAGCATACCGCGAGCTTGAAAAGGAAGAAGAGGAAAAGCTACTTACAAAATAAATACTTACAAAAAGGTGTCGACAGGACACCTTTTTGTCATATAAAAAATCCTTATTTCATATATTTCAATATATGGGAGAGTGGTGGACAATGTCTTTTTCAGAAACAATTGAGCAAACAGCAAAAAAGTATGATACAGATATAATGACGGGACTGAGTGAAAAAGAAGCAAAACACAGACTGTCCCGCCAAGGCAAGAACAAGCTTAAAGAAGGAAAGAAAAAGGGAATAGTCCTTTTGTTTTTTGAGCAGTTTAATGACTTTTTAATACTTATTCTTATAGCGGCTGCGTGTATATCCTTTTTCACAAGCATAATCGATAATGACGGAGATATAGCAGAGCCAATAATTATACTTGGAATTGTGGTATTTAATGCTCTCCTGGGCGTTATTCAGGAGCGAAAAGCAGAAAAAAGCATAGAAACCCTTAAAAAAATGTCTGCACCATCTGCGTGGGTTATAAGGGACGGCAAGGAACAAAGCATTAATGCAGAGGATATATGCTCTGGTGACATACTTGTACTTAGGACAGGCGATGTGGTTGCCGCAGATGTACGTCTTTTCGAGGCACAGGAGCTTGAATGTGACGAATCTGCACTAACAGGAGAAAGCGTTCCTGTTTATAAAAAAACAGATGTGGTGGAGGATGAGTGTGTACCTCTTGCAGAGCGTACAAACATTGCATATTCCGGAACTTTTGTAACAGGTGGCAAGGGAAAAGGAATTGTCACAGCAACGGGAATGGAAACGGAAGTGGGAAAAATTGCACGCATGCTAAGTGATGAGGAGCAGCCGCAGACGCCACTTCAAAAGAAGCTTGAGCAGGTAGGAAAGGTCCTTGGAATTTGCGCTCTTGGAATTTGCGCTCTTGTGTTTGTTATAGGAGTTTTCCATCGTCTTGCGCCTTTTGATATGTTTGTAACTTCAATAAGCCTTGCTGTTGCGGCTATCCCCGAAGGACTTCCGGCAATAGTAACCGTTATGCTGTCAATCGGTGTGCAGAGAATGGCAAAAAGCGGAGCAATTGTACGTAATCTACCGGCAGTTGAAACCCTTGGCAGCGCAGATGTGATTTGCACAGACAAGACAGGAACTCTTACAGAAAATAAAATGAAAGTTCAAAAGATTTACGGGGATAAAAATAAAACCCTGATGTACGCAGGGTTATGCTGCAGCGAAAACACCAAAAACCCCACAGAACTTGCAATCTTAAAGGAATGTGAAAATGAAAATATTAAATTAAACTTTAAAAAAACGGATGAAGAGCCCTTTTCCTCCAAAACAAAACAGATGCGTGTGCTCACAAAGGAATGTCTTGTGGTTAAAGGAGCACCGGAAATTGTACTTGCGGCATGCACGCACTTTCAGGGGAGTGCAGAAAAGGAAGTCATTTCAGAGCTAAAACGCAAAGAAATACTTGAAAAAAATACAGGCTTTGCATCGGACGCACTTCGCGTAATTGCCGTAGCCTACAAGACCGGCGCTAAAAGCATAAAGGAAAATGGTCTGGTATTTTGTGGACTTATAGGCATAAGCGACCCACCAAGAAAAGAAGTGCCTGACGCTGTAAGACTTTGTAAAAGCGGCGGAATACGACCTGTTATGATTACGGGAGACCATAAGGATACAGCCTACGCAATTGCAAAAGAGGTTGGAATTGCAAGCTCAAAAAACGAGTGCGTGGTTGGCAAATCACTTGACAGAATGTCGGATGAGGAAATGAAAGAAGCTGTTTTAAAATACAATGTTTTTGCAAGAGCAACGCCTGAACACAAGGTGCGTATTGTAAAAGCCTTAAAGTCACTTGGAAAGACCGTTGCAATGACAGGAGACGGTGTAAACGACGCACCTGCACTGAAAAGCGCAGACATAGGCTGCAGCCTTGGCATAGCCGGAACAGATGTGGCAAAGGCTTCATCAGATTTAGTGCTCACGGACGATAACTTTGCAACAATTGTAAAGGCGGCAAGGCTTGGACGTGAAATACATGAGAATATAAAAAAGTCAGTAAGGTTTCTATTGTCAAGTAACATTGGTGAGATAGTTACGGTGTTTATTTCAATTGCCTTTGGCTTGCCTGTACCACTTCTTCCTATGCAGCTTTTATGGATTAATCTTGTGACAGATTCTCTGCCGGCAGTTGCACTTGGTCTTGACCCGGCAGATAAGGATTTACTTCTTGAAAAAGGGAAGAGTGATAAGCTCTTTGACTTTTCCTCCTCTATATCAATTGTACTTGAGGGAATGTTAATCGGCGCTCTTAGCTTATTTGCCTTTTGCAAAGGACTCTACACACATGAAAATCTTGATCTTGCAAGGACTATGTCGTTTTGTGTCCTTAGCTTTTCACAGCTTATTCATGCATTTAATATGCGAAGTGAAGAAAGTGTTCTTGGAAAGAAGTTTTTCAAAAACAAGCTCCTTGTTTTCTCCTTTGTACTTGGAATTTCCCTCCAGGTTGGAGTAGTATGCTTCCTTTCAACCCTTTTTGGAACTTTGCCCCTTACCTTTTCACAGTGGATGTTTGTGACAGCCTTGTCAATTATGCCTCTTGCTGTGGTTGAACTTCAAAAAGCACTCAATAAAAAAATCAAAACCCACAAGCAATAGCTTGTGGGTTTTTTGAGAATAAAATAATTATCTCTTGCTGAACTGTGGAGCACGACGTGCGGCTTTCAAACCGTACTTCTTTCTTTCCTTCATTCTTGAGTCTCTTGTAAGGAAGCCTGCAGCCTTAAGGTCTGCTCTATAGCTTTCTGTGTCAACTTCAAGAAGTGCTCTTGAAATACCGTGACGAATAGCACCTGCCTGACCTGTAAATCCGCCGCCTTCAACCTTAACGATTATATCAAACTTATCGAGAGTCTTTGTAAGTACAAGAGGCTGGCGAACTATAACCTTAAGAGTTTCGAGACCAAAATATTCGTCAATTGTTCTGCCGTTAATTGTGATGTTGCCATTACCGGGAACAAGACGTACTCTTGCAACTGAAGACTTTCTTCTGCCTGTGCCGTAAAACTGCTGTGTTGCCATTAGTAATATCCTCCTTCTTATTTAATTTCTCCGGTCCAAGGGATTGGGTTCTGAGCTGCGTTATTGTGCTCAGCATCCTTGTATACGCGGAGTCTTGCGATTGACTTTCTGCCGATTGAGTTGTTGGGGAGCATGCCGTTTACAGCATACATCATAGCCTTTTCAGGATTTTCAACCATAAGCTTGTTATAGGGAATTTCCTTAATTCCGCCAACCCAGCCTGTGTGATAATAACGAACCTTCTGGTTAATCTTATTACCTGTAAGAACTGCCTGAGCGGCGTTGATGATGATTACGTGATCACCACAGTCAACATTCGGTGTGAAAGTTGGAAGATGCTTACCTCTGAGGATAGCAGCAGCTTGAGCTGCAACGCGACCGAGAGGTTTGTTTGCTGCGTCAATTATATACCATTTTCTTTCAATATCAGCGGGCTTTGCTAAAAAACTACTATTCACTTTGAATTTCCTCCTATCATGTATTTATCTCGCCGAAAATACTGTATTTTCGACCTGCACGTCATATTCTACTATACTTTAATTACTTTGTCAACACTTTTTTTATAAAAATTTTAACCTCTTTTTAAAAACTCCCTTAATCTCTTGTTTTCTCGATTTTTCTTTTATTTTCTCACTTTCTATTTTAAAAATTATATTGTTTATCCATTTTTTTCAACAATTAAAAGCTATGGCATATGTTAATAATAGAGGTAAAATTTTAAATATGGTGGTTTAATAATGAAGGTTTTGTTTAAAAGCTTGTTATACTATATAAAAGCAATTTGTTTTGATTTAGGAGTATTTGTGGTGGGGAGGCTCAAAAGAACTTCTTTTCTTACAAACTACATTTCCAGGCGTGTTGAAAACATGGGTGAAAGCCTGATTAGTCAGCAAAAAGCTCTTAAAAAGTATTTTTAAAAAGAAATATCCCCGGCAAAAAATGCCGGGGATATTTTAGAGAGAGGGAATATTAGAGAAGATTGTCAGTGGTAAGACAAAATTATTGAACTATTACAATTTCCTGTACTTCGTTTTTATAGAGCTTAATAAATACTCTGTTGTTTTCTTCTTCATCAAACACCTGAATGTCGCCTGCTTCTGCAACGCTAACCTTGTTCTTTGAAAGTGTTGTGTCTACCTTATAAACCTTTACGCCGTCAGTAATTGAGTAGTTTACTGTTTCTCCGCCGTTTACAGTTACGTTAATAGAGTTTGTAAACTTCTTTGTTACCTTACCATATACAGTTGAAAGGTTGTCAGCCGGCTCGGCTGTTCCCTCTGTTGACTTTGTGTCAATGTCAAACAAGAGTCTGATACTTACAATTTCATTGTTTGCATTTGTTTTTATCTGGATAATATCGCCTGCTGCAAGAGTGTCTTTGCTTTCGCCCTTAACAAGAATTTCTTCATCCTCTGCAAAGAAGCTTACTTCCTTGCCGTCCATCATTGCGACAAGAATGTCAGCAACCTCGCCGTCAGGGTTCTGACCCTGTGCAATTTCCTTAACAACTGCTATGCTTGATTCTGCATTTGTGTTAAGGTTAGCATTCTTAACAATTATAGCTTTTGCTGTAAAGTCCTCTGCCATGTCGAATACATGAACATCATACTTTTGCTCATCCTCAAACATTGAAATGTTTACAATTTCAAATTCACTTGAGTCTTCTGACGGAATGTTAAAGATAACTGTGTTTTCGTTAAGTCTTACATTACCGATTTTTGAAAGCTTTTCATTAAATACAGCGTCTGAAAGCTTGTAGTTAAGAGTAAACTTTGTTTTGTTTACAGCTCCTGTTGCGCTGTTGTCTGTTGCTGTGTTAATTTCTGTAAGCTTGTCTTCTGCGTTGAGCTTGTAAGTGATAAGCTGTGCAACATTTTCGCCTGCAGCTTCCTGAATTTTTGCAAGAACCGTCTGTGCCTTTTCTGATGCTGCGCCGTTAAGCTTAATCTTTTCTGCGCCTTCTACTACTATCTCTTTACCTTCTTTTGTAAAGATTTTAAACTTAACAATTTCATCGCCGTCTACTGTGTATGCTCTTGACATATAACCGTAGTTTGAGCTAAGGAGCATAGCTGTATCTGTTGCGGCAATTTTATCTTCAAAGTCAAGGTAGAATGTTGCTTCTGTTCCAATTTTAAGCTCGCCTGTAAAGTTTGCAGCTACCTTGTAGGGTACTTTTTCAATCACATATTCATCTTCTGATATAGCTGTGATTTTACCTGAAACAGTTTTGTTTGTTACAATGATATCAAAAAGCTTACCGTCAAGACTCTTTGAAACTGAAAGAACATCATACTCCTGAAGGTCAGAAACCTCAACGTTTTCAAGACCTCTCATCATTGTATAAGTTACATCCTCGTTAAGAGTAATTGAAGGAGCGTCATACTTGTCGTTGATTTTACCTGAGCTTGATACTGTATCAACTACCATGTTGTAGTAGCTTGAAACAAATACTATATCATACTTTCCGTCCTTATCTGTGTCAAGAAGTGTAATCTTACCTGACTTGTCCTTCATGTTAAGGAGCTCGTCTGTCATCTCAGCATGCTTACCGTTGTAGATAAGCTTTGCCGCACTGTCAAGCTCTGCAACCTGTGTTTTTGTATCGCTTTCTGATTTAAAATAGCTTATAGCCTTGTTTGAGTTCTTTGTTGTAACAGAATCAAAAAGGTCTGCCTTAATCTGGAGCTCGTTATTCTTTTCCTTTATTGGAAGAGCAAGAATAACTGATTCACTTCCGTGTCTGTCTTCTTTTACGTAATAATTTACGTTGTATCCAAGAAGATTATTAACATTATACTCAGTGTCGTATATTTTGTCGCCAATTTTAACCTGACCGTCTGAAAGTGAGCTTTCGCCGTCAATTGCTGATGTTGGAATAGCTGTTATCTGACCGTTTGCTTCTGTAACATTCAGTCTGTCCTCAAGCAAGGTTTTGTCAACTATTTCATAAGTTGGTCTGTCACCAAAGCTTGTCTGTTCCATCATCTTTGTCTTAAGAGCGTTTACTGTAAGGAACGCCATGTTGCCTCTTGTGATAGGGCTGTGAGTTGTACCTGAAACGTTGCTGTTCATTTTGTTTTCAGAACCTACAAGTACATAACCGTTAGGGAAGCCGCCCTTTTGGATAGCTGATGGCTCGTGACCTGTTGCACGTACCATAATTGTCATTGCCTCTGCATAAGTGATGTTGTCAAGAGGTCTGAAATTACCCTGATCGTCACCTATAATAAGGCCTGTTGATGTTGCAAGGTTAATATAACCGTTTGCCCAGAAGTCAGTGCTTACATCAGGGAACTTTGATGTTCCTGTTGCAGAAGCTGCTGCATCCTCAAGGCCCATTGCATGAATTGCAATCTTTGTTACTTCTGCTCTTGTAAGGTTGTCCTTCGGTCTGAAGTTACCGTCACCGTCACCAACCATTACATCAAGTGCAGCAAGAATTTGAATTGGCTCTTCAAAGCCTGTCCCTTCAACGTCTGCCGGAATTGATGCAAAAGATGTTGCGGCAGATAAAAGTGTGGCTGCGGACAAAACTCCGCAAATGAGATTTTTCTTAAAATCTTTCATTGATTTACCTCCTTAAAATCTTTTGGACTTGCGTCCTCCTACACCTACATGGTTTACATATAAAATATAATTATGTCAACCACGTTTGTTATGATACACTATTTTATTCATAAAATCAATCCACAATTT
>CAZWCO010000022.1:0-11324 GCA_964632665.1 uncultured Lachnospiraceae bacterium
GATGACTCTATGCTTACATCCTTTTTCATATATGAGCCGTATGTAATCATGATACCCATTGACAAAGACATGGAATAGAAAAGCTGTCCCATTGCCGCAAGAACGGTTGTAGCTGAAAACTTTGAAAAATCTGGCATCAAATAATACTTTATACCGGCTCCTGCGCCGGGCATACATACAACATATATTGCAATGCCGATTGAAAGGAAAACAAGAACAGGCATCATTATTTTACTTACCTTTTCTATTCCCTTTTCAACACCAAGAAATACTACTACAGCTGTAATTCCAAGGAATATTGCAAACCAGAGCAGCGGCTGGGATGCCTGACCGATAAATCCGCCAAAGAACTCGTCTCCGGCAGCAACACCCCCGTTGCCTGTGATAAATACAGCAAGATATTTTGTAACCCATCCGCCGATTACCGAGTAATATGGCAGGATAATAACAGGAATTAGAGCTTCAAGATAACCGATAAAGGTGTATCTGGATTTTAGCTTCTGGAATGCACCGATTGCACTTAGTCCTGTTTTTCTTCCGATTGCAATTTCTGCTGTCATAAGAGCAAAACCAAATGTCAGCGCAAGGATTATGTACACAAGCAGGAATATTCCGCCTCCGTACTGAGCCGCAAGATAAGGAAATCTCCAAATATTTCCCAGTCCCACCGCTGAGCCTGCTGCCGCAAGGACAAATCCAATCTTACCTGTAAAACTACTTCTTTGTTTTTCCATTATGTTACCTCCACGTTTTTCTCACAGAGGCAACCGCCTCTATGCTTTAGAATATTGAAAAGTTTACAACAACCGCCGCAAATACTATTGATACCATGCTAAGAAGCTTTATCAAAATATTTACACTCGGTCCCGCTGTATCCTTAAAAGGATCGCCTACTGTGTCGCCTACTATTGCTGCTTTATGATTTTCTGAGCCTTTACCGTTAAAGTTTCCGGCTTCTATATATTTCTTTGCATTGTCCCAGCTGCCGCCTGAGTTCGCCATCATAATTGCAAGAACAAAGCCTGAAACAAGCGCACCTGCAAGCATTCCCACAACCCCGTTTACACCAAGAACAAGTCCCACAATTATAGGAGCTAAAATTCCAAGACTTGCCGGAAGTATCATTTCCTTAAGCGATGAGCGTGTGCAGATATCAACACATGTTGCATAGTCTGCCTCTGCCTTGCCCTCCATAAGTCCTTTGATTTCCTTAAACTGACGGCGGACTTCAACAACCACCTTCTGTGCTGCGCGTCCTACTGCCTGCATTGTGTATGCGCTGAATAAGAACGGAAGCATTGCACCAACAAACAGTCCCACCAGAACAGCCGGATTTGTAATGCTAAGCTCAAGCTTGCCGCCAAGTGATGTAACCTTTTCTGTGTATGAAACAATAAGCGCAAGAGCAGTAAGTGCAGCTGAGCCTATTGCAAAGCCCTTACCTGTTGCAGCTGTTGTGTTGCCAAGTGAGTCAAGAGCGTCTGTTCTCTGACGAACTGTTGGCTCAAGACCTGACATTTCTGCAATTCCGCCTGCATTATCTGCAACAGGGCCGTAAGCGTCTGTTGCAAGAGTAATTCCAAGAGTTGAAAGCATACCAACTGCAGATATACCAACGCCATAAAGGCCCTTAGCAAATGCGTCCTCACTACCGGAAAATCCGCCGGCAACTGCAAAGCTTATAATAACAGAAATACCTATTATTATAACGGGAATTGCAGTAGAAAGCATTCCAAGCGCCATACCGTCTATGATTATCGTAGCACTTCCTGTTTCTGATGAAGCTGCAAGCTTCTTTGTTGGATTATATGAATCAGAAGTATAATACTCTGTGAAAAATCCTATTAAAACACCTGCTGCAAGTCCCGAAACAACTGCCCAGAACACACCTGTGTTTTCCGGAAGAATTGTATATATCAGAACTGCTGATACAACAGCCGATATTATTGAGCTTATATATGTACCGCGTCTGAGTGAACCGAGGAGCATTTTTTGTGTTGCTCCCTCTTTTGTACTTACAAAGAATGTCCCTATAATTGAAGCAATGATACCAATTCCAGCTATAAGCATAGGAACGATTACGCCGCTTACACCAAGACCTGCTGCAACAGCTAATGCGCCTGCTGAAATAACAGAGCCTACATAAGACTCGTAAAGGTCAGCTCCCATTCCCGCAACGTCACCTACATTGTCGCCTACGTTATCAGCTATACATGCAGGGTTTCTTGGGTCATCCTCAGGAATTCCTGCCTCAACCTTACCAACAAGGTCAGCACCGACATCGGCAGCCTTTGTAAATATTCCGCCGCCCACTCTTGCAAAAAGAGCCATAGAGCTTGCACCCATTCCAAAGGTGAGCATTGCACTCATGATTGAGTTTATATCAGTACCGTAAACTCCCTTGAGTATTATAAACCATACGCTTATATCAAGAAGCCCAAGACCAACAACTGTAAGTCCCATAACCGAGCCTGAAGAAAATGCAATTTTAAGTCCCTTATTAAGACTTTCTCTTGCACCGTTTGCTGTACGGGTATTGGCATATGTAGCAATTTTCATTCCCACAAATCCTGAAAGACCGGAGAAAAACCCTCCTGATAAAAAAGCAAAAGGCACAAACCATGTAAGTAAGTTTGCCGCAGCCATGCCGCATAGTATGACAAACATCACCCCAAAGAATATGCCTACCGTTTTATACTGTCTTTTAAGATACGCCATAGCTCCACTACGGATTTTATTGCCTATGGCTATCATCGTCTCCGTCCCCTCCGGCTTTTTCTTTACGGCATAGAACTGCCATACAGAAAACAAAAGTGCCGCTACGGCACAAACAAGCACGAGCACAGGAGACACGTCCATAAATTTTTCCATTTTTAAACCCCCCAAATATTATGATAAAAAATTAACAAGCCAATGTTGTTAACGTTTATTTTATACCAAAAACCGCTCCAGGTCAAGGCTTTCGGGGAATTTGTGTCTTTTTTGACTTAAAAGTGCCATATTCTTTTATTATTTATAATTTTGTGTAATATTCATTTTTTGACATTCCGGGAAAATTCTGCAAGACCTTCCTCAAAATTTACACCGTATCGGGTTTCTCCGCCCTCTTTGTCTGTCCTGCGAATTGCGTCAGCCGTAAAGCTTTCTGCCAAACGAACTGCCTCTACTACAGGAAGGTCGTTCATAAGGCCTGCCATAAGAGAACTGGCAAAAACATCTCCCGTGCCATGAAACATCCCATCAACCTTTTCATCAAGAACAAACTCTGCAGCGCCTTCAAGGACGTCATAAACTGCGCAGCCAAGACGGGAGCTTGTAAAGCTCACTCCGGTAAGGACTATCTTTTCTGGTCCAAGTTTTGAAAGCTCCTTTAAAATATATTCTATCTGCTCTTTTGTATAGCCCGCTTTTTCATAAGGTATATCAAGGAGCAGCGCCGCTTCTGTAAGGTTTGGAGTTATAATATCCGCTCTTTTTGAAAGCTTTCTGAAGCCTTTTGCAAAATCAGGGGTAAGGTTTGAGTAGAGCTTACCATTATCACCCATAACGGGGTCAACCATTATAATTGTTTTGTCATGACTAAAAGAGTCAATCAGCTTTTCTACAAGCTCTATTTGCCTCACCGAACCAAGATACCCTGTATATATTGCATCAAACTTGATATTTAATTTTTTCCAATGGCCCAATATAGGCTCTATATCATCAGTTAAGTCCCTGAAAGTATATCCCTCAAAGTTCCCTGTATGAGTAGATAAAACTGCCGTGGGAAGTACAGACGTTTCAATCCCTGCAGCAGAAAGTATTGGAAGTGCAACCGTCAAAGAACACCTGCCGATACATGATATGTCGTGAACAGCTAATATTCTTTTATGCATTTTTTTACCGCCTTTTTTGTAAATTGTTTCTCACAAAATTTATACTTATTATAATTCAATTTACTGTGTTTTTCAAGACTTTTTTGAAAAAATATACAACCATCTGAATATTTTTCCTGTATATTGGAAAAAATATGTATAATACCGGAAAGGAATGATGTATATTTTAAGAAAAATTATAACTGGAAGCTTTTGCTTATTAGTTGCTTTTTCCAGCCTTGCAAATAAAGCCGATGCATATTCCGCCTACGGCTCAAGAGGCACGGAGGTAAAAAAAATTCAAGCCTGCCTTAAAGGCTACGGATTTTATGAGGGAGAATGCGACGGGATTTACGGAACAAAAACAACAGAGGGTGTAAAAAAATATCAAAAAGCCTTTTCTCTCGTCCCTGACGGAATAGCAGGCAGTAAAACCCTTTCTGCTATGAAAATAATGTCTATGTCAGATGTTGAGCTCCTTGCAGCTGTAATAAACGGCGAGGCACGCGGAGAAAGCTACGAGGGTCAGGTTGCGGTAGGTGCTGTTGTAATGAACAGAGTTAAGCATCCGTCATTTCCCGATACCTTGCGGGAGGTTGTGTATGAAAAGGGTGCTTTTACTGCTGTCACAGACGGCCAGATAAATAAAAAAATTACTGAAACAAGCAAAAAAGCGGCATATGCCGCCCTCAAAGGCACAGACCCCACGGAAGGCGCTGTTTTTTACTACAATCCGGAAACTGCAACATGTAAATGGATAAAGACACGAAAAATTATAAAAAGAATAGGTAACCATGTATTTTGCACATAAAAAAATCCGCAACCTGCGGATTTTTTTATGTTCACCCTTCCATGTGTCTTCCGAGAAAAGTTGCCGCACTCTCTGCAAGCTTCGCCTCAATTTCTCCTACCTTTTCGCCGCTTTTTATAACAAACACCACACAGCCTATTGTGTCCCCCTCGGAAATTATGGGAATGACCACACCCGCGCTGTAATCCGGTGCCGTTTCTACCACAAGAAGCTTTTTGCCGTCACCGTTTGATACATATCTTGTTTTGTCGCTCATGCACTTTTCTATATCATGACTTACGGACTTTTCAAGAAATTCCTTTTTTGGAATTCCCGATACTGCTATAACTGTATCTCTGTCAGTTACGCATACGCCAATACCACTTGTTTTTGCAAGAGTATCAGCATAGCATGCCGCAAAATCCCCAAGCTCGCCTATGGGTGAGTATTTTTTGAATATAACCTCTCCCTCTGATGTGGTATAAATTTCCAGAGGATCGCCTTCCCTTATTCTCAAAGTTCTTCTAAGTTCTTTGGGTATTACCACTCTGCCCAAATCATCTATTCTTCTGACAATTCCTGTAGCTTTCATAATACAAATTCTCCTTTTGAGGTTTAAATTACATTTGTATTATTTACAGGCAAATGAAATTTATCCAAAAAAATGTACAATATGTTTTGTCATTTTTTTCATAAATTTAAATGTATGAAAGAGCAAGAGATGCAGCTGCAACCACAGAAAATACAAGAGCTGCTTTTACATCAGACCTTTTTACATGGCTTTCGTTCATTTTTGTTCTGCCCTGTCCGCCATTATAGCATCTTGATTCCATTGCCGTTGCAAGCTCATCGGCACGTCTGAAGGAGCTTACAAAAAGAGGGACAAGAATTGGAATTAAAGCCTTTGCACGCTTTACTATTCCGCCTGTTTCAAAATCTGCTCCCCTTGCCTTTTGTGCTTTAATTATCTTATCTGTTTCATCTGCAAGAGTAGGAATAAAGCGAAGTGCAATTGTCATCATCATTGCTATTTCGTGAGATGGCACCTTGATTATATTAAGAGGCTTTAAAAGTCTTTCTATGCCGTCCGTAAGCTTAAGTGGTGTGGTTGTAAGAGTAAGCACAGAGGTGCCAAGCAAAAGGTATAAAAGCCTTATAACCATCATTACAGCAGTTACTACTCCCTCCTTTGATATGGAAAGAGTAAGTGTGCCAAGACTTATTGATACAAGAGGAGTGCCCGGTGTCATAAACAGGTTCATTACCGCTGTAAATACAAGTATGAAAATCATTGGCTTTATGCCCTTTAATATGCATTTTAAAGGAACGCCGCACATTGCTATTATCCAGAAGGTAAATGCCGTTACAACAATGTATGAAAGAGGCGATTTTATTATAAAAAGAAGCACCATGAAAATAAGAGTAAGAATAATTTTTACCTTTGCGTCCATTTTATGAATAAAAGAATTACCCTCTATATACTGACCGATAATTACGTCCTTAAACATCTGCTTCGCCTCCTTTTCCAAGGCTTTTTGCAATTGCGTTTATACCATATTTAAGAGTATAGATGTGAGGAGGAAGAATAACCCCTTTTTCCTTTAGCCTGTCTGTTATTTCTGTTATCTGCGGAACGGAAAGTCCCATACTTTTAAGCTCACTTCCACGTGAGAAAATTTCTGCCACGGTGCCTGTCATTGCTATCTTTCCTTTATTCATAACAACTATTCTCTCGGCAACGCCTGCAACATCCTCCATTGAGTGAGAAACAAAAATTACGGTCATTTCAGGATTTGAATTATGAAGTCCCGAAATCATTGAAAGTATGCGTTCACGGCCTCTTGGGTCAAGTCCCGCAACAGGCTCGTCAAGCACAAGCACAGACGGCTCCATGGCAATTACACCTGCAATTGCAACACGCCTTTTCTGCCCTCCGGAAAGGTCAAAGGGAGAATAGGAAAGATATTTTTCTTTGATTTCCATTACCTCGCAGGCTCTCAGAACTCTTTGTTCTACCTCTTCCCTGTCAAGTCCTAAATTTCTCGGACCAAATGCAATATCCTCAAAAACAGTTTCCTCAAAAAGCTGATATTCGGGATACTGGAAAACAAGTCCAACCTTTTTTCTTATGTCAGTTTTCTTTGTGTTTTTATCTGTTATGTCAAGTCCGTCTACAACTACGGTGCCTGTACTTGGTATTTCAAGAGCGTTCAGGTGCTGTATAAGTGTAGATTTACCGGAGCCTGTATGCCCGATAAGAGCCACAACCTCGCCTTTATTTATTTCGAGGTTAATATCAAAAAGCGCCTGTCTTGAGCCGGGGAGCCCCTGACCGTAGGTATAGTTCAGATTTTTTATACTAATCATTTGTCTGCCTCCTGAAGCTTCAAGATTTCACGGGTGCAGCTTTCAACATCAATTACATGGGGAATGTCAAAGCCCATTTTTCTAAGCTCATATGCCAGCTCTGTTGCCTGTGGCACGTCAAGTCCTATTTCCTTGAGCCTGTCCACTTCCTTAAACACCTCAAATGGAGTATTGTCAAGTACTACCTTACCGTTATCTATAACAATAACACGGTCTGCTTCTGCTGCCTCCTCCATATAATGAGTAATAAGCACCACGGTTACGCCTTGCTCACGATTCAGCTTTTTTACTGTGGAGATAACCTCTTGTCTGCCCTGTGGGTCGAGCATAGCTGTGGGCTCGTCAAGAATAACATACTTTGGCTCCATTGCAAGCACAGAGGCAATTGCTACTCTCTGCTTTTGACCGCCGGAAAGATGTGCAGGCTGAGAGCGTCTGTAATCGTACATTCCAACAGTTTTAAGTGCGCTGTCAACTCTTTGTCTTATCTCCTTTGATGGAACGCCCAGGTTTTCCGGAGCAAATGCCACATCATCCTCTACTACTGCTGCTACCATTTGATTGTCAGGGTTCTGGAACACCATACCAACGGACGAACGGATTTTTAAAATATTTTCTTCCATTTCTGTAAGTTGTCTTTTTGTTTTGCTGTGTAAAAGATTTTCTTCCTCACGGGTGTTCATTCCGTCAATGATACAATCTCCCGAAGTCGGCAGCAAAATTCCGTTAAAATGCTTTGCAAGAGTTGACTTTCCCGAGCCGTTGTGACCAAGGACCGCAACAAATTCACCCTCACGGATGTTTAGATTTATTCCTGAAAGTGCAATGCTCTCGGTATCAGTTCCGTCAGGCTGTCTTTTTATATATGAAAAGGATAAGTTTTTAATTTCTATCATGGCACATTCTCCACCGTTTTTTTTAAGTATAACATAAACATAAGGAAAAATAAATACCTTTATGCTTTTTTGTGTCTATTGACAAAAGCTGTAAATTATTATAAAATTATTTTGCACAAATTTTTAAGGAAAGAAAGCTTATGAAAGAAAAAATATATACTATTCCAATTACAGAAAGCTATGAACAGGACAGCGAGTGTCCTTTTTGCTACATAGAAAAAAATCTCGAAAATGACGCGGTTGATTACGCTTTGGGTGCAGCCATGATGGAGCCTGACTACCGTATAGTTTCAAACGAAAAGGGATATTGTAACAAGCATTTTTCGATGATGCTTGCACACCCGAACAAGCTTAGTCTTGCCCTTGTTCTTGAAACTCATATGGAGGAGCTTACAAAAAAGCTTGAGGGCATAAATCCACAGCCTGCCGTAAAAAAGGGGTTATTCTCTAAAAAAGAGATTCCCCAAGCAGATGAGCTTTCAAAGCTCACATGCTCATGCGTTATTTGTGACAAGATTGAAGAAACACTAAAAAGATATACAGATGTATTCTTTTATATGTGGGAAAAGGATGAAAATTTCAGGAAAAAGGTTTTAAGCTCCAAGGGCTTTTGCATGAAGCATTATGCACATCTTGTTGACGCTGCATATTCATGCTTGAAGCACCCGGAGGAATTTATAACACCTGTCCGTGAAAATCAGCTTGAAAACTTAAAGCGCATAAAAGAGGATGTGCATCGTTTTACTTTAAAGTTTGATTACAGGAACAAGGATATGGAATGGGGCACAGCACAGGACGCACCAAAACGAAGCGCAGAAAAGCTTCGGGGATATACAATACAGGTTAAAGAGGAACACAAATGAAATACATTAAAAATCTTTTAAAAATATCTTTAATATCACTTGCAACAGGTATTGCAGGGGGAGTAATTGGGGGAATATTCCACAAGGCAGTGGAACTTGCAACGGAAATAAGACTTGAAAACCCAAAGCTTATTTTTCTGCTTCCCTTTGCAGGTATTTTAATTGCACTTATATACAGAGGCTTTAAGCTAAAAAAAGACCCGGGCACAAACGGAGTAATGAGCGCAGTAAGAGGCGAGGGAGAAATCCCGTGTGCTCTTGCTCCCTCTATATTTTTGGGAACTATTATTACACATCTCTTTGGCGGCTCTGCCGGACGAGAGGGCGCAGCGCTTCAGCTTGGAGGAACTATCGGCTCTGTGCTTTCCAAAGCCTTTAGGCTTGAAAGCAGCGCAAAATCCCTTATTATTTTAAGCGGCATGAGCGCAGTTTTTTCGGCGCTTTTTGGAACTCCCGTAACAGCAGTTATTTTTTCAGTTGAAGCGTGTCTTGTAGGCAGCTTTTGCCACGGTGCACTCGTCCCGTGCCTGATTGCCTCCTACGCCGGAGGTTTTATAAGCAGGCTTTTTGGAAACTTGCCCGTAAGGCTTGAAATCTTACAAATACCGGTGGCTGATATTAAAACTATGGCTTTAACTATGGTGCTTGGCGCTGCCTGCGGAGTTTTGGGTATAGTATTTTGCAAAACAATGAAAGCCCTGCACGGCTTTGCAGAAAGAAAAATAGAAAATACATATATGAGAGCTTTTGTGGGAGGTATCATTATTGTACTCTTTACAATGCTGCTCAAAAACCAAGATTACAACGGCGCCGGAATGGATGTTGTTCAAAAAGCAATGATGGGAGATGCAAAGCCATATGCTTTTCTTCTTAAAATAATTTTTACTGCTGTTACAATCGGTTTTGGCTTTAAGGGCGGCGAAATTGTGCCTACAATTTTTATAGGAGCCACATTTGGCTGCTTCTTTGGAAATCTTTTAGGACTTCCGGCATCTTTTGCTGCCGGAGTCGGTGTGACGGCGCTTTTTGCCGCAGTTACAAATTGCCCACTTGCGTCACTTGCACTTGCAATTGAAGTTTTTGGCGGCGATGGCTTTACACTTTTTGCAGCGGCAATTTTTATAAGCTCCGTTTTGTCCGGCTACACAAGCCTTTATAAAGAGCAAAGGTTTACTTCTTCAAAGGAGTTGTATGAAATAATTGACAGAAAAGCAGATTAAGAGGTGGATGTTATGAATATTTTTAAAAGAATTTTGGCGTATTTGATTTTGGGCATTTGTGCGGTTATTCCATGTATCATATATACATTTCTTTTAAGCATCTTCCACAGAAGCAGCGAAATGCTGGCTGCTTTTGCAATTGCTGATATTTTAGCTTTAGGATTTGCTGTTACAGGATTTTATTTGCCACAAATAATTTCATCTTCAAAAAGAGGGTTACGCTACAGAATTATGTCTATAATAAACATTTATTTTGGTGCAGTAGTAATTCTTTTTACTCTTGCCTGGGCAATTGAATACTCCTACAATGCAATTTTTATTTTATTATCTGCAATTAACCCTTATTCTATTTTTGGTACAATTTTATTTGTTCTTCAAAGAAAAAAATACAAATGCTCCCAAGATGTTGTATTAAAAGAGGAGCCCTCATATTATTCTCAAATAGAAAGTAACAGGTCCAAGCTTATAAAAAAACGCTTGGCATTTTCTATACTTGTTCTGTTTGCTACCATTTCAATTATTACCGACAGTATAATCGTAAATTTTCTTGCAGAGAAAAATCTTTTGGCAATTATTATATCCGCTCTTTTATCAATTGCACTTGCAATTGCAGGATTTTATGCTTCCCAATATTTTTCATTATCTGAAAAAGGATTAAGATATAAAATAATATGTATTTTCTTTACAATTAAAGGAAGTGAAACATTATTATATTTTGCAAGTTCATTTGTTAGAGAAATTAATCTAATATTCTTCTTTGCAAAACCGGAGGTTATACTGCTTGCACTATTATCCCTGTTTGATACCTATCTTGTATTTGCTATTACCTTGTTTGTTCTATACCGAAAAAATTATAAGCAGTTTAAATAAAAGCACCTAAATTCAAAAAGATGGCAAGCCGCCATCTTTTTTGTAATTAAGCCATAATATTTTTAGTTAGCCGTTTCAGCAATTTTCTTTATGTATTCGTCAAATTCCTCGTCCGTCATTCCTCTTATCCTATCCTGCCATTTTGTTTTGTGCATATAGTCTGCAAATTCTTTGCCATATTTCCTTAAGTTTTCTTTATATTGCTTATTCTCTTTTTCTTTTGACGCCTTATGTGTATCAAAAATTGAATCAGCTGCTTCCAAAATGACATTTGTTGACAATCCTTTATAAAAATCGTTTTCCATATCCGACAAATTAAAAACTGCGTCCTCATCTCCTGATGAAAACATTTCCATATTATCATCAAAAATCAATTTGTCAGTCCCCTTGTTAACAACCCCCTTGACACTGTCTTTTGCAGCATCAAAAATTATGTCAACAAGCTCTCCATATTTGTTGCCGGG
>CAZWCO010000023.1:0-3381 GCA_964632665.1 uncultured Lachnospiraceae bacterium
TACAATTTAAAACCTTGTATTTAAAAGCTCCCTGCTTATGATTATAAAAATTTTATGCATAATTATAATTGGACAAAAAGTATAAATTTGGGGACATATCTTCAAAACTGGCAGTTGCAATGGATAAATAATTATGTTATAATATATCTGGTCGGTTTAAAAACCCGCTCAAATTTTAAGATTGATAGGAGAAGGTTATGTCATATACTTTTAAAGGTGGACTTCATATAGAAGACCACAAGGAATTAACAAACAGAGTACCCTCTGTTAAACTTCCGGACTGCCCGGAACACATTTTCCCTGTACGACAGCATATAGGTGCGCCCTTAACTCCTCTTGTAAAGGTAGGTGACGAGGTAAAGGTAGGTCAGAAAATTGCAGACTCTGACAGCTTCATGTCCGTTCCTGTCCACAGCTCTGTGTCAGGCAAGGTAACGGCTATCCGTCACAGACTTCATCCCTCGGGAGAAAAAATAGACGCTATATTTGTGGAAAACGATATGCAATATACTCTCCATGAAAGTGTACGTCCCTTAGCTAATTATATGTCCATGTCAAAAGAGGATATGCTTCAAATTATCCGTGAGAAAGGTCTTGTGGGTATGGGCGGCGCAGGATTTCCTACCTTTATCAAGTTAAATCCAAAGCAAAAAATTGATTATCTTCTATTAAATGGTGCAGAGTGTGAGCCTTATATAACCTCCGATAACAGACGAATGGTTGAATATTCCGGTGAGGTTATAAAGGGTACAAGAATTGCAATGAAGGTCCTGGGTCTTAAAAAGGCGTATATAGGTATAGAAGAAAATAAGCCGGACTGTAAAGCAGCACTGCTTAGTGCACTTGGAAAAGACCGTGACATAGAGATAGTAATGCTTAAAACAAAATACCCTCAAGGGTCGGAAAAGCATCTTATCAAGGCAGTAACAAAACGCTCTGTTCCGTCAGGCAAGCTTCCGGCAGATGTGGGATGCGTTGTTGTCAACGTTGACACGGCATATGATTTGTGGAATGCTTTTGAAAAGGGTATGCCGGTTGTAAGGCGAATTGTAACAGTTAGCGGTGACTGTGTAAAGAACCCATGCAACTTTGAAGCACCGACAGGTGTGCCAATAGAGTTTTTGTTTGAAGCAGCAGGGGGCTTTACAAGAAATCCTCAAAAGGTTATCTGCGGCGGACCAATGATGGGAACTGCTCAGTACAACTTAAAGCCACCAACTGTAAAAACAACTTCTTCAGTCCTTGCCATTGCTGACATTGACAAGGTATTTTCAAGCGAAACACCGTGTATAAGGTGCGGCAAGTGCGTAAGCCATTGTCCTATGCGCCTTATGCCTCTTAACTTAAATCTCTATTCAAGAAACAAAAACTATGATATGGCAGAAAAATACCATATTACAGACTGTATAGAGTGCGGACTTTGCTCATATATCTGCCCGTCAAAGCGAAACCTCCTCCAGCACATAAGAGTAGGTAAGCAGGCAGTTATATCTATGCAAAAGTCAAGATAAAAAAAGGGAAAGGAAAATGTAAATGGAAAAGCTTGTTGTATCATCATCACCTCATATCCATACACATGAAAACGTGTCGGGTATAATGGGCGATGTTATAATTTCACTTCTCCCCGCATGTATTGCAGGCGTGTTATTCTTTGGAATAAGAAGCGCAGTTGTAATTCTAACTGCTGTTGCAGCTTGCATGGCATCGGAATGGATATATGAAAAGATAACAAAAAAAGAAACTACACTTTCAGACCTTAGTGCAGCCGTAACAGGTATTATTCTGGGACTTAACATGCCCCCTGCCATCCCTCTTTGGATGGTGGCAGTAGGCGGTGCCTTTGCAATTGTTGTTGTAAAGCAGCTTTACGGCGGCCTTGGAAAGAATTTTTTAAACCCTGCTCTTGCAGGCAGGTGCTTTATGGTAATTGCCTGGGCAGGTGCCATGACAACCTTTTCGCCTGCCGCTTTTTCAGGTGCAGACGCAGTAAGCTCTGCAACACCTCTTGCAATTATGAAGTATGGGGCAGAGGGTTATATGCCTACCTTGTTACAGGCATTTTTGGGAGCTAAAGGCGGATGTATAGGTGAAACGTCAGGTCTTTGCCTGCTTTTAGGCTTTATATATCTTGTAGTGCGCAGGGTAGTGGATTTGAAAATTCCTCTTGCCTATATACTTTCTTTTGCACTTCTCACATTTATTTTTGGAAAAAGAGGGGATATATACTACACTCTCATGCAGGTCATGACAGGCGGACTTTTACTTGGCGCCTTCTTTATGGCAACTGATTATGTAACAACACCTACTACAAGCCTGGGACAAATTATATTTGGTATCGGCTGCGGAGTTCTTACCTTTGTAATAAGAAAGTTCGGCGGATATCCGGAAGGAGCTTCCTTTGCAATACTTCTTATGAATGTTGCAACTCCTCTCATAGAAACAGCTACACGTCCAAAACCATTTGGCAGAAAAGGAGGAGCAAAATGATAAATCCAAAGGAAATAATAAGAGTAGGCTTTATTCTTTTTATAATCACGGCAGTATCGGCTCTGCTTCTTGCTTTTGCCAACGACATTACTGCTCCGATTATAGAAACGAACAACAAAATAAAAACAGAAAATTCAATGAAAACCCTTATTCCCGAAGCTGATGAGTTTCAGGAGCAGGAAAATGCATATATTGCAAAAGCAGACGGCGAGACCGTTGGCGTGTGCGTAATTTCCGACTCTCTTGGCTATGGCGGCACAGTTCAGGTTATGGTCGGCATTGACAAGACCGGCAAGGTAGCAGGAGTTGATATTCTCTCTCACAGCGAAACACCGGGACTTGGTGCAAATGCAGATAAGCCTGAGTTTACAGACCAGTTTACAGGGAAAACAGGAAATATAAAGGTTACTAAAGGCGGCGCCGGAGAAAATGAAATAAACGCAATTTCCGGTGCAACCGTAACATCAAACGCAGTTACAGACGCAGTTAATAATGCTCTTATAATTGCTGAAGAAATACTTGGTACAGGTAAAGGCGGAGAGGCTGAAACAGACGCAATCTCCGGTGCAACCGCAAAAGCAGGAATATGAAAGGAGTGTCCGGATGAAAGGCATTGAAATTGTTAAAAACGGACTTTTCAAGGAAAATCCAACGTTTGTACAGCTCCTTGGAATGTGTCCCACACTTGCTGTCACAACGTCCTTGCAAAACGGTCTTGGAATGGGACTTTCGGCAACAGCAGTTCTTATTGCGTCAAACGTAATAATATCACTTCTTCGTAAATTTATTCCCGACAAAATAAGAATTGCGGCTTATATTGTAATTATTGCAACGGCGGTAACACTTATAGAAATGGTTTTAAACGCATACGTGCCCGACCTTGCAGCATCACTT
>CAZWCO010000023.1:3391-11140 GCA_964632665.1 uncultured Lachnospiraceae bacterium
TTATTCCCCTTTTATTAGTAAACTGTATACTCTTACCCCGTGCAGACGCCTTTGCATCAAAGAATTCTGTTGGAAAGTCTGCTCTTGACGGACTTGGCATGGGACTTGGATTTACAGGCGCTCTTTGTATAATCTCTGCAATCCGCGAGTTTCTTGGCGCAGGTACAATCTGGGGAATTGAAATTTACGGTAGTATTATAGAGCCGGCGGCAATTGTAACTCTTGCCCCGGGTGGATTTATTGTTCTTGGTCTTATAGTGGGAGCAATAAACAAGATTACAGGAAGGGAGTAAGCAGATATGGTACAGGAAATAATCTCAATCTTAATTGCTGCACTCCTTACAGAAAACTTTGTAATGGTCAAGTTCTACGGTATATGCCCTTTCCTTGGTGTTTCCAAAAAAGTGGAAACTGCCGCAGGTATGGGCATGGCAGTTACTTTTGTAATGGCAATTGCCTCAATGTTTACATGGGCTGTAAACCATTTTCTTCTTCAGCCTTATAACATGGAATACCTGCAAACAATTGCATTTATTTTAATTATCGCAGGACTTGTTCAATTTGTGGAAATGTTTGTTAAAAAATCTCTTCCGGCACTTTATAACGCACTTGGAATTTATCTTCCGCTTATTACAACAAACTGTGCCGTGCTTGGTGTAACACTTCTTAATGTGCAAAAGGATTATGGCTTTTTGCTGTCTACCTTAAACGGTACCTTTGCAGCGCTTGGATTTACACTTGCCATTATTCTTATGGCAGGCATAAGAGAGAGACTTGACGAAGCGGCAGTTGCAAAATCCTTCAGAGGCTTTCCTATAACCCTCATTACTGCGGGGCTTATGGCAATTGCTTTTATGGGATTTTCAGGATTTAAAATATGAATTGAAATATAAGAAAGGAAGAACAATTTATGCAAATTATTATTCCCGTTCTTGTAGTGGGAGGACTTGGACTCCTTTTTGGACTTCTTCTGTCCTTTGCCTCAATGGTTTTTGCCGTTAAAGAAGATGAAAGAGTTTCAAAAATAAGTGAAATTCTTCCCGGAGCAAATTGCGGCGGCTGTGGCTATGCAGGCTGCGGTGCATATGCGGCGGCAGTAGTAGAGGAAGGCGCCCCCGTAAATGCATGCTCTGTGGGAAAGCAGGCAGTAACCGAAAAAATTGCTGAAATAATGGGTGTAGAAGCAGATTCCTCCGAAATGCGCATTGCTCATGTAAAGTGCAAGGGAAGCTGTGATAATACAGAGCTTAAATTTGAATATGAAGGCGAAAAGGACTGTGTTGCCCTTTCAAAGCTTGCAGGCGGTCAAAAGCATTGCAGAAACGCATGTCTCGGTCAGGGCACATGTTTAAATGTTTGTGCATTTGACGCAATTGAGATAAAAGACGGCGTTGCACAGATAAATGAGGACAAATGCATGGGCTGCGGTGCCTGTGTTGGTGTATGCCCGAGAAACGTAATAGAGCTTATACCAATTACGTCAAAGGTATCTGTAGGTTGCTCCAACACAGAAAATGCAAAGTCCGCAACAAGGCATTGTAAGGCAAGCTGCATAGGCTGTAAGATGTGCGAAAGAGTATGTGAATCTGACGCCATTAAGGTTACTAACAATAATGCTGCTATTGACTACTCAAAATGTACAGGCTGCGGCAAGTGCGCAGTGAAATGTCCTAAGAAAATAATAAAAATATATGGGAATGCTTAAAATGAGATGAGTAAAAATAGTGCAGAACGGACGAAACGAAGGGGTGTTGCAGCATGCGACACCCCCTCTGCCCGACGGCGTATTTTTATACGCCAAGTGGTTCGTTGAATTCGTAGTTCAATGGGTATACCAGTGAACGTTCTGTGCATTTTAAACATCTCCTTTTCATAATTAATATATAATTTTCCTTGACAAACCTTGGAATATGGTATATAATCTACTAGGGTGTTTGATAATGGCTATAGCTAAAATCAAACAATCTTACATCTAAACATATTTTGTTTAAAAAGAGATTATATTATACAGAAAACAGCTTTCGGAAAGGTTGGTTAAAATGGGAAAATTATTTGGAACAGACGGAATACGCGGTATAGCAAATAAGGAGCTTACTGCGGAGCTTGCATTTAAGACAGGTCAGAGCGGCGCATATGTACTTACAAAGTCAATGAACAGACGTCCAAGAATTTTAATTGGTAAGGACACAAGAAAGTCGGGAGATATGCTTGAAGCGGCGCTGACAGCCGGACTTTGCTCTGTGGGAGCAAAGGTTATTCCTCTTGGCGTAGTACCAACCCCTGCCGTTGCTTATCTTACACGTCTTTATAAAGCAGACGCAGGAGTTGTAATTTCTGCATCTCATAACCCTTGCGAATACAACGGAATTAAGTTCTTTAACGCAGAGGGCTATAAGCTCATGGATGAGATAGAGGATGAGATTGAGGACTATATCCTTGGCAACAAAACAATAGAAAACCTGCCAACACACGGAAAGGTAGGCTATGTAAGCCGTAACCATAACGCTGTGGAGGACTATGTTAATTTTGCAATATCAACCATTGACTGTTCTTTAGAGGGACTTAAGGTTGCAATTGACTGTGCAAACGGCGCAAGCTACCAGACAGCCTTTAAGGCTTTGAATAAGCTGGGAGCAAATGTAGAAGCAATACACAATACTCCTGACGGAATTAATATAAACCACAAATGCGGCTCAACACATATGGAAAGTCTTCAGGCGTATGTGACAAGTATTGGTGCAGATGTGGGAATTGCCTTTGACGGTGACGCAGACAGAATGCTGGCTGTTGATGAAAAGGGAAATATTATAGACGGCGATCAGGTTATGGCAATGTGCGCCCATCACATGAAAGAAATCGGCACACTTAAGGGAAATACCCTTGTTGCAACGGTTATGAGTAATCTTGGACTTACCTTGTTCGGGCAGGAAAAGGGAATAACCGTAGAGCAGACAAAGGTTGGAGACAGATATGTTCTTGAGCGCATGCTTGAGGGCGGATTTGTCCTTGGCGGAGAACAGTCGGGACATATAATCTTCCTTGAACATAATACAACAGGAGACGGACTTGTAAGCGCTCTTCAGTTCCTTGCAATGCTAAAGAAAACGGGACTTAAGGCGTCAGAGGCGGCAAAGGTTATTGACGTGCTTCCTCAGGTGCTTATAAACGCTAAAATCAGCACAGAAAATAAGAACAGATTTATGGAAGTTCCCGAAATTGCAAACGCTTGCAAAGCTCTTGAAGCAGAATTTGACGGGAAAGGCAGAGTTCTTATTCGTCCGTCAGGCACAGAGCCACTTGTGAGAGTTATGATTGAGGGAGAAAACAAAGAATATATAACAGAAAAAGCACAGGAGCTGGCTAAGCTTATAGAAGAAAAACTAAGCTAAAATCTTGCTCCTGAAATTAAGGAGCTATAAAATGCGAGAGATTTTACAAAATGGCTTTGACAAAATGGGAATACCCTGGGACGATGAAAAAATTTCACGTCTTGAAAAGTACGCAGAGCTTTTAAAAGAGTGGAACGAGAAAATGAATCTTACGGCAATAACCGACACAAAAGGAATTGCTGTAAAGCACTTTCTTGACAGCGCCTCTGCCCTTACAACAGGTAAGATAAACGGAAAAGTAATTGACGTTGGAACAGGCGCCGGCTTCCCCGGTGTCGTTTTAAAAATCATGAAGCCTGAAATTGAGCTTACACTTCTTGACTCACTTAATAAACGACTTGTATTTTTAAAGGAAGTTCTTGATACTCTCGGTATTTCAGATGTAGAGCTTGTACATTCAAGAGCCGAGGACGGTGCGCACAAAAAGGAATACCGTGAAAAATATGACGTAGCAGTATCACGTGCAGTTGCAGCTCTCCCTCTCCTTTCGGAGCTTTGTCTTGGCTATGTAAAGAAAGGCGGCAGCCTTGTAGCACTTAAAGGCCCATCAGTCACAGAGGAAGCACTGGCGGCAAAGCGTGCAATTTATATACTGGGCGGAGAAATAGAAAAGATACTTGATGCACAGGTTCCGGACACAGAAATGGAGCATAAGATAATAATCCTAAAAAAAGTGCGACACACGCCGATAAAATTCCCCCGAAAACCTGCTCTTATTACAAAATCTCCCATAGAAACATGTTATAATAAATAAAAAACCCCCGCAAAACGAATTTTGCGGGGGTTTTTGTCGGTTGAATTTTCTTGATATAGGGTGTAAAGTTTGCTAAAATGTTTTTGTAAGGCAAGAGAAAGCCGAAATTCAAACCCTGGTCTTACATCTTCCACCACCGAGGGAAAAGGGGCTACAAGTTCAAAGGAATGGAATAAAAATGATGCAGAACGGACGAAACAAAATAAAATGCGAGATTTTTCGCATTTTATCCTCCCGAAGGCGTATGCTTAGCTTATACGCCGAGCGGTTGGATGAGTTCGTAGTTCGTTTGAACGGTCTGCGCGTTTTTAAACATTCCTCCCCTTTATTCCTTATAAGAAAGGAGTAATTCTGTCCATGAAATACAATAGCGAAGAAATCTTTTATTCAGAAGTTTATGATATTCCCGTAGACCTTATTTCTCCAAACCCATCAGCAAACAGAAAATTTTTTGACACCATTAAAATGAACGAGCTTGTAAAAACAGTAAAGGCATACGGGATTATTCAGCCGGTTACTGTAAGACGTATGGGTAATACATACGAGCTTATATCAGGAGAAAGACGGGTAAGAGCGGCAATTACAGCGGGACTTAAAGCCGTACCGGCAATAATTGTTGAAGCAGATGATGAAAAGTCTGCCATTATGACACTTCTTGAAAATCTTCAAAGAGAGGATTTATGCTTTTTTGAAATAGCGGAAAGCTACAAAAGCCTTATAAGAAGTCAGGGACTTACCCAGGAAGAGCTTGCAAGTCGGGTTGGGATGAGCCGCTCGTCTGTTGCAAACAAAATACGGCTTCTCCGTCTTCCCCAAAGAGTAAGACGGTTAGTTCGTGACTTTAATTTAAGTGAGCGTCACGCAAGAGCTCTACTTGCCCTTGGCGATGAGGAGCTTCAGATTAGCGCAGTAAAACGCATACACAAAGAAAGCCTTTCGGCTCATGACAGCGAAAGGCTTGTAGAAGAAATTCTTCTTAAGAAAAGCGATAAAAGCTTTCAGGGAAAAACTTCCCGCCACGGTGATGTGAGAGTGTTTACAAACACAGTCAACCGTGCAATTGAAATTATGAAAGAAAACGGAGTGGATGCAAAAATGTCCTCCGAAAGCTATGACTGGGGGTCAAGGTTCGTAATTGACCTTAACAAAAAAGACATATAATTTAAGAATTTTCCGATTTTGCCGTAACAGCGGCAAAAACCGATAACAATACAATGACAATTCCTACTATTTGTAATACCTCAATCCCTTCACGGAAGCAGGCAGCGCTTAGTACGGTAGCTACAACCGGCTCAATTGTAGCCGCAACAGAAGCGTAGCTGCCGTCAATGCCTGTTCCAAGTCCTTTAAGATAAAAGGAATAAGGAAGCACACTACCCATGACAGCAAGCCATATGTATACAAGAACTGCCCATATACTTGGAACGTCAATTGTATGAGGTGGCTTAACAAAAAGGAAAATAACACAGCCGAATATGAGCATAAGTCCGGAATTAGTTTCCGGCTTTCCTTTGGTTTTTGCAATTTTCCCAAGAATAGTTACCATTGAATAGCTTATACCTGCAAGAAGTCCTATAAGAATGTTTGGAATGTTGCTTCCAAATGAAGATGGCTCGTAGGCGCGCACAACAAGAGCAGAGCCTACAAGAGTTCCAACAAGAGCAAGGGCCTTGACAGGTGTAATTTTTTCTTTATAAAAAATACGTGAGAAAATTATAACAAAGGCAGGTGCTGTATAAAGAAGCACGGACGCCATGGCAGTTGACAGCTTTTCAATTGCGAGCATATAAAAGAAAAATGTTCCTCCAACACCTGCAAGTCCATATAAAAAGTAAAAAGGTATATCCCGGACTTTAAGCTCCTTAAATGTACCCTTAACCAGGAAAATTACTATAAAAATGGCTGCCGCAATATATGCTCTTGCTCCTGAAGCGGACAGGGAGTCAGCTCCCATACTGTAAACAAGTCGGCACGAAACAGGGAGAGTTCCCCAAAGAAATGCACTAAGCAGCACGTATAAATAACCCTTTTTCAAAATAATCTCTCCTTAAAAACGATTGGAAATATTATATACCACAAAACATTTAATGTCAATAAGAAAGGATACGAAATTTATGATAATTGAACTATCAGGACAGCAGCAGCTCCTTACAGTCAGGCTTGATGGCGAGCTTGACCACTTTACAACTGCAAAAATCAAGGAAGCTGTGGAGGAGGAGCTTGTGCGCACAGGCGCAAGAAATATTGCCTTTGATTTTTCGGGAGTTACCTTTATGGACAGCTCCGGAATTGGAATGATACTTGGAAGATACAAAACAGTAAGCGCTCTTGGGGGCAAAATCATTCTTTTTGGAATGTCCCCCGAAACAGACAGAATAATGCGCATGTCCGGCGTTGACAAGCTGGCAGAAATTTACTAAGGCGGTGATTTACATATGAACAACAAATTCTATCTGGAATTTCCGGCTCTTGCCTGTAACGAGGCATTTGCGAGAATGACGGTTTCAGGCTTTGTTATGGAGCTTGACCCTACCTGTGAGGAGCTGTCGGAAATTAAAACAGCCGTGTCCGAGGCTGTTACAAACGCCATAATCCACGGCTATGAGGAAAAGGGCGGCACAGTATATTTTGAGGGGGAAATAAACGGGAAAACAGTGGTGCTTAAAATTTCCGACAAGGGAAAAGGGATAAAAAATATACCATTAGCACGAACACCTCTTTATACAGGAGTGCCCGGAGGCGAGAGAAGCGGCATGGGCTTTACAATAATGGAAGCCTTTATGGACAAGCTCGAAATAATAAGTGAAGAGGACGAGGGTACAACAGTGGTGCTTACAAAAATATTGCTTAATGAGGGCGAAGTGTTAAAAAATGGCTGACAATTTATCCTATACGAATACAGAGGATAAATTGGATTTGACCTTTGAGGGCAACATGGGACTTGTATATAAGGCGGCAAAGGGATATATGGGCAGAGGCTGCGAGTTTGAAGACCTGGTGCAGCTTGGCTCTATAGGACTTATAAAAGCAATAAAGCGTTTTGACAAAAGCTTTGGAGTATGCTTTTCCACATACGCATTTCCCATGATAATCGGAGAAATACGAAGATTTTTAAGAGATGACGGAATAATAAAAATAAGCCGAAGCGTAAAGGAAAATGCCGCCAAAGGCAAAGCGGCACGTGAAAAAATAAAAAAGGAAACAGGGGAAGACCCAACAATAAGTGAAATTTCCAAAAGCTGCGGCATTCCGCCCGAGGACCTTGTATATGCCTTTGAAGCATGCTCGGAGGTTTCGTCAATTGACGACGTGGCTTCGCCTGTGCCAAGGACGAGCACTTCATTAGAAGAGGAAGCAATAAATAAAATTTGCATATCCCAGATGATTTCAAAGCTTCCCCCAAGAGAAAGACAGATAATTGTTATGCGCTATATGACGGACAAAACACAAAGCTATATTGCAGGAAAGCTTGGGATTTCTCAGGTGCAGGTATCAAGACTTGAGAAAAAAGCAATTGCCTTTATGCGTGAAAATATGAAAATATAAAAAAATAAAAAAGTCACTATCGTGACTGTCGCTTTAGCAGCTCACTTCCATAGGTAGACT
>CAZWCO010000024.1:0-209 GCA_964632665.1 uncultured Lachnospiraceae bacterium
TCTTCTCTCTTCTTGCAAGCTCCGCCGGCACCGTTAAGTGCATCGCAGATTTCGTTTGCAAGTCTTTCCTTCATTGTCTTTTCGTTACGTTCACGTGAGTAACGTGTAAGCCAACGAAGTCCGAGAGTTTGTCTTCTATCAGGACGAACTTCCATAGGAACCTGATAAGTAGCACCACCTACACGTCTTGCCTTTACTTCGAGAACAGG
>CAZWCO010000024.1:219-10733 GCA_964632665.1 uncultured Lachnospiraceae bacterium
GGCATGATGTTTTCAAGAGCTTCGTTAAAAGCTTCAAGTGCTTCTTTACCTGTCTTTTCAGCAACGATTTCAAACGCATCGTATACGATTTTCTGTGCTACACCCTTTTTACCATCGAGCATGATGTTGTTTATAAGCTTTGTAACAACAATGCTGTTGTAGATAGGATCGGGCAGAACCTCTCTTTTCGCAATGTAACCTTTTCTTGGCACAGTACTTCCCTCCTTCATAATTATTAATGAATATCACCGGTACTCAAAGCAGCCCTATGCTGCTCCGTTTTGTGCTTAGCGAATATAGAATAAAGTATAATTCGATATGCACACTTGTGATACTGCCGCATAAAATTTATGCTGCATTATTTCTTAGCTTCCTTCGGCTTCTTAGCACCGTACTTAGATCTTGACTGCAAGCGGTTTGCAACGCCCTGAGCATCAAGAGCACCACGGATAATGTGATATCTTGTACCAGGAAGGTCACGTACTCTTCCGCCTCTGATAAGAACAACGCTGTGTTCCTGAAGATTATGGCCGATACCCGGAATGTAAGCTGTAACTTCTATACCGTTTGTAAGACGAACTCTGGCAATCTTACGAAGAGCTGAGTTAGGCTTCTTAGGAGTAGATGTTCTAACAGCCGTACAAACGCCTCTCTTTTGTGGAGAGCTCTTGTCGGACATTTTCTTCTGCAATGAGTTAAGACTCTTTTGCAATGCAGGAGCAGTAGACTTCTTTACTGATGTTTGTCTGCCTTTTCTGACTAATTGGTTAAATGTTGGCATACCGTATTACACCTCCTTAATTTTACTTTATATTATTACGCACAATAAATTGTACGGAATAAACTAACACTGGCATGCACAGGATGCGCCAACCTCAATGCCGCATTCTGTTCCAAGCTGTTTCATGGTATCTACGTACACAGGCTCAATTCCCGTGCCGGCACAAAGGGCTTCTATACCCTCCCTGAGAAAATCATCGCAGTCCCGGGCAAGGAAAACCTTTTTTGCCTTTTTTTCTGATATTGCCTTTTTGACCTGTTTCAATCCGACCATAAGAGACGATTGTTCTGAGTGTAAAGTCATTACCTGTCTACCTCCCTGTCCGCATAAAACTGAACAAAATAATACCGAATAAACGATAACCTTTAGTATTATACCCTCTAGAAATTTTTTTGTCAAGGAAAACATGACGTTTTTATTACCTTTTCTATCTTTTTTGTATGATAGAACAACAAAGCTTGGTCATTTTGTCCTGCCGTCAGCAAAATATACAAACATTTTCAAGGGAAATACAGGGTTAGACGTATGCAGAAAGTGACAAAATTATTAAATTTTTATAAAACTATTGAAAAAGATACAGTATTATAGTAAAATGTAAATAACTGTAAAGTAAAAAAGTCACTATCGCGACTGTCGTTCGCGCAGCTCACTTCCATAGGTAGACTTTTTTGTAATTTAAGAAATTACAACTTAAAAGTAGTAATTTCCTAAAAGATAAAAGGAATTAAAAATATGGAAATTATTTTAGCAACAAAGAATGAAGGTAAGGTACGCGAAATGGCGGACATCCTGGGGAAGTTCGGCATAACCGTTATCTCCCAGAAATCAGCGGGAATAGATGTTGATATAGAAGAAACGGGCAGCACCTTCGAGGAAAATGCAGAAATAAAAGCAAGAGCAGTTTCAATGCTATGCTCGTCACCTGTACTTGCAGATGATTCTGGGCTTTGCATAGACGCTCTCGGAGGAAAGCCGGGTATATATTCTGCACGCTACGGCGGAGAAAAGCTTCCTTATCCGGAAAAGATAAAAAGTATCCTTAAGGAAATTGAGCATGCCGAAAGCAGAGACGCATATTTTGAATGTGCAATGGTGCTTGTATTTCCGGACGGCAAAAAAATATCTGCAAAGGGCAGAGTATGCGGCAGTATTCTTAAAAAACCAAAGGGCACAGGCGGCTTTGGCTATGACAGTATATTTTACAGCCCGGAAATTGAAAAGTCTTTCGGAGAAGCAACAGAAGAAGAGAAAAACAGGATAAGTCACAGAGGCCGCGCTTTAGAAGAGCTTTGTGACATGCTTATTAAAAAAGGAGTAGTAAAGTAAAATGGATTTATTTATGGAACACATTGTAAAGCACAAAAGAACAGGGAAGGATTATGGAATTATTGCAGGTATAGTTATACTTGGATCAATACTTTTGTATTTTTCACAGATAATGCTGGCAATTCAGTTTCTTGCAACACTCTGGCTTCTTGTTGCAGTAGGTATAATTTTCTTTGTAGTAGTTTTTATTAAGCGTACAGATGTGGAATTTGAATATATTCTCACAAACAACGAGCTTGATATTGACAGAATCACAGCAAAGAGCAGCAGAAAAAGAGTATTTAATGTTGATTTCTCAACAGTTGATATATGCGCTCCTGTTTCTGCATACAAGTCAGAATTTGAAAAGCCTGCATACAAAACCTTTGATTTTACAGGCAGTGGCGAGGGAGAAGTTTATTTTATAGACATTCCGTCCGAGAGTGGCAAAAAGCGTATATTAATAGAGCCTCCCACCGAGTTTATTGAAAGTGCAAGAAAGTATAATCCGTCAAGAATATTTGTTGCATAAAAGAGCTGCTGCAAGTGCAGCAGCCTTTTTGCGTTAGTAGGTGATTTTTATGCATAGAGTATGTACTGCCGAGCAAATGCGAAACGCAGACAAAATTTCAATAGAAAAAGCCGGAATACCGGGTATTGTGCTTATGGAAAATGCCGCACATGGCTGCGTTGACGAGATACTAAAGGATTTTCCGGATATTAAGGACAAGTCCGCTGCATGCTTTTGCGGCAAGGGTAACAATGGCGGTGACGGTCTTGCGATTGCAAGGCTTCTTGCTCGCCGCGGCTGCTCTGTGACCGTATTCCTTACACACGGTGACAGCTTTAAGGGCGATGCACTCATAAACAGGGAAATAATAAATCACATGAACTGCAGAATATGCCACGTGCCAGATAATATTTCTGACCTGGTACACAGCTTTGACATAATAGTTGACGCAATTTTTGGTACAGGAATGTACGGCATGGTGGATGATGATACATTTTCTCTGATTTCTGCCATAAACAACTCAAACAAGTATGTTTTAAGTGTTGATATTCCAAGCGGAATTTCTGCAGACACAGGCGAAATATGGGGAATTTGCGTAAACGCCACAAAGACAGTAACCTTTGGTGCGTACAAGGCAGGACTTTTCCTTTTCCCCGGCTGTGATTATACAGGTGAAATTACCTTGTGCGATATCTGTACTCCCGACTTTGTTTTAAGTGATATTAAAAAATTTGTAACTGACGAAGATTTTGTAAAAGATAATCTTCCAAAGCGGAAGAAAAATTCCCAGAAGGGTGACTATGGAAAGGTGCTTATAATTGGCGGCAGACAAGGCATGACCGGCGCACCTGCCATGGCGGCAGAGGCGGCACTTCGCATGGGTGCCGGACTTGTAACGGTAGGTATATGCAAGAGCCTTAATCCTGTTCTGGAAGAAAAGCTTACAGAGGCTATGACATATCCTCTTTCAGAGGCAGACGGACATCTTTCAAGGGACGCTTCTACACAAATAAAAAAGCTGATGGAGCGCGCAGATGCTGTACTGTTCGGCCCGGGCGTTGGAACATCAGCAGACATATACGAGCTTCTCAAAATTGTTATGGAAAGCTGCACAGTACCTCTTATTATTGATGCAGACGGACTGAACGTTCTTGCAAATCACACAGAGCTTCTTGAAAAATGCAACTGTAGTCTTATTTTTACTCCTCATGAGGTGGAAATGAGCAGGCTTTTGCAAACCACACTTGGCGAGGTTACGGAAAACAGGATAGGTGTTTCACACGACTTTGCACAGGAAAACGGAGTAACATTAATTTTAAAAGGACATCACACAATTGTAACAGCTGAGGACGGAACGCAATATATTAATAATACAGGCAACCCCGGCCTTGCCACAGGCGGAAGCGGAGATGTACTTGCCGGCATGGTTGCAGCCCTGGCTGCAAGAGGCCTTAAAGGTGACATTGCCGCGGCGGTGGCTGTATATCTTCATGGAAAAAGCGGCGATATTGCCGCGAAAGTCTTGGGCGAAGACAGCTTGATAGCTACTGATATTATTAAATTTTTGCCTCAGGCAATTATACATAACAGGTAATATTTACTTGTAGAAAATTAAAAGTAATTATGGTATAATAACAGAGGTTAGTTTATGAGAACATGGGCAGAAATAAACATAGATGCACTTATTTCCAATTTTAGAGAAATAAAACGTATTACAAGTAAAGACGCAAAAATTATTGTCACCGTAAAAGCTGACGCATACGGACACGGGTTTTTAGAGGTTTCAAAGGCACTTGCAGAAGAAGGTGCAGACGGATTTGCTGTTGCGCTTATTGAAGAAGGAATGCAGCTGAGAAATAACGGTTTTAACCAACCTGTGCTTGTACTTGGCTCTATTCCCGAGGAAAATTACAGACAGGCGGTAGAGAATAATATCTCTCTTACGGTCTTTTCAAAAGATGCGGCACTTGACATTTCGGCGACAGCTGTAAAATGCGGAAAAATTGCAAAAATTCATATGAAGCTTGATACAGGCATGTCACGACTTGGATATGTTGTAGGTAAAGATAACGAAGACCTGATAAATGAAATACTTGAAATTTCAAAACTTCCAAATATTGAAATAGAGGGAGTATTTTCTCATTTTTCAACCTCTGACGAAAAGGATGACACCTACACACGAATGCAGCTTGAAAAGTTTAAAAGAGTATGTGATGAGCTTAAAAAAAGAGGACTTTCAAACATAATCTGCCATATAGCAAACAGCGGTGCAATTATAATGTATCCCGACTCTCACATGGATATGGTGCGTCCGGGAATTATACTTTACGGACTTTACCCGTCAGATGAGGTGGACAAATCAAAGCTTAAGCTAACACCCGTCATGACCTTGAAAACAAAAATAACCCACATAAAAACACTTGAAAAGGGCCGTGGAATAAGCTACGGAAAAGAGTACATAACCGAGAAAGAAACAAAGGTTGCAACAGTTCCAATCGGTTATGGTGACGGATACGTAAGGTCGACGGCTAAAGAAGGAATGATGCTTGTTTCAGGCAAAAAGGTAAGGATTTTGGGAAGAATTTGTATGGATCAATGTATGATTGATGTTACAAATGTCAATAATATCAATGTAGGTGATGAAGTAATTGTCTTCTCTGACAAAGAAATCCTTGCAGATGATGTTGCCAAATGGAACAGCACAATCAATTATGAGGTAATATGCCTCGTGTCGAAACGTATCCCCAGAATTTATATAAAAGACGGGGAGGCGGTAGGAAAGCTTAACTTTTTGGAAAGCTGAAATTAATTAATTGTAGTAACGCCATGAAAATATCATTTTTTTAAACAGGGGGCCTGATTGCTTTGTCAAAGGGAAAAGAAGAACAGCTTAAACAAGGCTACACGGAAATGGCAGAGCTAAATCAGATACTTGCAGAAGAAGGCATTGTATCGGATAACGAAGCTTTGACCGGCTCGGAGGAAAAACTGATGGAGAGTGAGTAGTGGTGATTGTAAAAAGAGGAGATATCTATTATGCTGACCTAAGCCCTGTGGTAGGCTCGGAACAAGGCGGCATAAGACCTGTTCTGATAATTCAGAACGATGTCGGCAACAAGTACAGTCCAACTGTTATTGCAGCGGCTATAACAAGCCGTATTAACAAGGCGAAAATGCCGACACATATTGAGCTTTCAGCTCAGGATTACGGACTTAGTAAGGACTCCGTTATCCTTACGGAACAGATAAGAACTCTTGACAAGAAACGACTCAGAGAAAAAATTGGCAGGCTTGATGATAAGCTAATGCTTAAGGTAGATGAAGCGCTTTATATAAGCTTCGGACTTGACCAGTAAAAGGAGTGGGAATATCCTTATGAGAAAAAGTTCAAAAAAAGGCTCATATCGTACATACGGTATGAGCTTTTTTATTAGTTTTCTTTACCCTCAATAAAATAAGTTGCTTCCATATCAGCGGTGGACAAGGCAAATGCAAGTGGAAACATTTCAAATGCCTTTCCTACATTTCTAACGTCCTCGCCTCCGGAAAAGCCCATATGATACCTGATTGCAAAGGCTTCCTCTCGGGCAAGCTGCATGTATGGACTTATCATGTACACAGACTTTTCTCCGTGACCATAGGGAAGTGTATCGTCATACTCGTATGTATCTACGCTAATCCACTTACCTGTTTCGTCCTTTACGTTGCGCTTTCCCTTTTTATAGCACTTGATTTTGCACACATCATGAAGCAGTGCAACAATTGCGATTGATTCGGGAGAAACGTCAAGACCGTAGGTTTCTTTTACTCTTGGTCTTTCCATATAGTCCTTAAGACATTCATAAACGTTTATACTGTGCTCACAAAGTCCTCCCTCATATGCACCATGAAACCTTGTGCTTGCCGGAGCTGTGAAAAAATCGCTTTTGGGACTTAGTAAAAACTCTAACATCTTGTCTGCGCCGGGACGTGTAATTTCTCTGTTATAGATTTCTATGAATTTATCCTTCATCAAATTCACCTCTTGATTAACAAAAAGGCTGTAACAATATTTTTGTCACAGCCTCAAATTTTGACTTATTTTGATTCCTTTGCCTTATTAACAAGCTCTGTAAATGCTGCAGGATCTGCAATTGCAATTTCAGAAAGCATCTTTCTGTTCATTTCAATGCCTGCCTTTTTAATTCCGTTCATGAATGTTGAATAGTTCATGCCATTCATCTTTGCTGCTGCGCTGATACGTGCAATCCAGAGTCTTCTGAAATCGCGCTTTCTGCGCTTTCTGCCGATGTATGCATTCTGCATTGAACGCATAACAGCCTGGTTAGCTGTTCTGTATTGCTTGCTTTCAGCACCTCTGAAACCCTTTGCAAGCTTTAAAATCTTTTTATGTTTTTTGCGTGTATTTAAAGCACCTTTAACTCTTGCCATGTGAATTAACCTCTCTTTCAAATTTGTGTCTTGTTAAAAAACACTCCATAATTTCTCAAAGCGCGGCTCTTAATACCGCAATAAATTACTTATAAGGGATGAGCTTCTTGATTACAGCTGCGTTTGCTGCTGAGCAATAAGCTTGCTTTCTGAGCTGTCTCTTTCTCTTAGTTGACTTCTTGTTAAGAATGTGTCTTCTGAATGACTTATTCATCTTTACCTTGCCATTCTTTGTAAGAGAAAATCTTTTTGCTGCACCTCTGTGTGTTTTTATTTTCGGCATAGTTTTTCACTCCTTAAAAATTTTATTAAACCGATACCTCGGTAACCTACAAGCTATCCGCCGCAATTTATGCCTTTGGCATAAGGAACATTGTCATGTTTCTGCCCTCAAGCTTTGGAGCACGGTCAACGTTGCCGTATTCACCCGCCTGTTCGGCAAAACGGTTGAGCAAAGTTTCGCCAATCTCTGAATGTGTAACCTCTCGGCCTCTGAAACGTACAGTAACCTTTACCTTGTCGCCGTTTTTAAGAAAACGTATTGCATGATTACATTTCGTGTTAAAATCGTTAGTGTCAATAGAAGGTGAAAGCTGAACCTCTTTTATGTTAATAACCTTCTGGTTCTTTTTACTTTCCTTATCCTTTTTTGCAAGCTCGAACTTATACTTTCCGTAGTCCATAATCTTACAAACCGGCGGCTCCGCCTGTGGTGCGATTTTTACAAGGTCAAGTCCCTTGCTGTCTGCAAGGTCCAAAGCCTCTGCACTGCTCATAACGCCGAGCTGACCACCATCGGCTCCTACCACTCTGACTTCCTTATCACGAATTTCCTCGTTGATTTGCAAATCCTTACTAATAACAATTCCCTCCTGTCTGATTTTGCATAAGCACAAAAAAACGGATGCAAAAACATCCGCACAAAAAACAAAAGAAAACTTTTGTATTTACCGTAAAGCCTGCGCCGTACGGTGAGAACGGAAGTTCTGCTTGTCTTTAACAATGGAATTATACCAGATAAAAAGTTACTTGTCAAGCTTTTTTTATTCGGGGTTTGTTTTTTGTCACATTATACAAATGCTCCCTTGCATATAAGGAATATTTGCATATAAATCTTCTACATTTTAACCTATTATTAACCAAATGTTAGATTTTTTTAAATATTTGTGAATTTCCTTTACAAAGATATTCTGATTTGGTATAATCTAACGTGAATAGTTTTAAGGAGACAGAAAATTTAATGGCAAAAAAATTATTTGCAGCATGCCTTGTTTTATTCACTTTTGCGGCATGCTCCTTTGTTGTATCGGCACAAGAGCCATGCAGCAGAGACTACTTTCTTGAAAAAGTTATTACTTTTAGTGAAAAATTAAATATACCCGACAAAAATATTGCTATACCGGAAGAATATAAAAACGGCTCAAAAACAAGCATTAAGGCTGCAGAAAAGGGAATTATCGCTCCTGAAAATATAAATGAAGCAAGCTCTGTGGTTTTAAAGCAGGACGCAGTAAGGATTATTTATAATATTCTTAAGGAATATGACAAGGGCTTTGAAATTTCGGATACACAGGCAGAGAAAATTCTTAATTCCTGTTACGACAACGGTTATTTAAAAGAAGAAAACAAAACAGCATATGCGTCATTTATAAAGCATGGCGTTATAGGAGTAAGAGGTCTTACATATCCGAACCGTCTTTTGACAGATGAAACCTGTGAGCTTCTTATAAGCCGTGTACAAAGTCTGTTCAGGAAAAAGCTCCCGCTTACAGTAGGAGGGAAAACAATTTCCATTGGCTCACTTACTGACGAGGTTTATTCTGTGTTCGGCGAGCCGTCACGTATAGAAAAGTCAGAATTCGGCTTTCAATGGTTTGTTTATAACTCCCATTATACAGAGTTTGTGTTAATTGGCATACGTGACGATGTTGTGTGTGCGTATTTTACAAACAGTGCAGACTTTCAGGCAGAAACAGGTGCAAGGGGCATGACTGTTTTCAAAGACGCAAATGGTAAGGTACAGGGCGTCTACTATAATGAAAGTCCTGTAACCGAGAATATAGAGGGCGCTGTTCAAAGCAGACTTCTTAACGATATTGTAAATGCACACAGGGCAAAGCACTCTCTTATGACCTTTACCACTCCCGAGGTTGATGCAAAGCCTGTTACAGCTCACGAGGGGGTTTCTGTGGAATTTGAGGCAGAGGATTGCTTTAGCGGATACAGCAAGCTTTTAAAGAGTGACGACAGAATACTGTCTGTGGATTTTGGAGTAGGCTCTCTTATACGACCCGTACTAAAGGAAAACCTGTGGACAGTAACAGTTATAGATTCAGGAAAAATTGTAACATCCTTTCCCCGATTACGCTCTGCAAAAAAGGAAAGCACACAGCCTGTGGGATATGTTAAAAAGCCAAAGGTTAAGGAAATTACACCTACGGCAAAGGGCATAAGTATTGTGCTTGAAGAGCGTCCCGGTAACCGTGTACTTGTAAAGCTTTATAACAGGGAAAAGGAAGAATATGACGTATTTGCATATCTTGACATAACTTCGGAAACAATTGTAATACCCGAATATATGCTTACAAAAGGTAATATTTATGATATTACCGTAACTGCCGGAGAAAATGAAAGTAACAAGGTACAGTATACTCACGGCGAGGCCGTAACACCTCTTATGGTTATTTCGCCGGTGCAAAATCTTTCTACTTACGATGATGAGCTTGAAATAGAGGTTTATTCCTCTGCTTTCAGGGATTTCAGGATAGATGTCTACGATAAAAAGGACAAAACAGTCCTTACCCGTGCACTTACAGGAGAGAGCAAGGTAACCCTTGAAAGCTTGCCCCAGGGAACATACCATCTTTGCATAACGGCTGTAAGCCATGCAACAGGTGAGGATATGGCAAATAAATTTATAACCGTACAAATTAAAAATCCCGTACCCCAGATAAAAGAATTTATTCTGGAGCCGGGCGAAAGATTTGACTACTATTACGGAGACGGTAAGGAGTTTTTGTATTTCTATGACACAGAAACAATTGCTGTTATCGAGGACAGAACCGTAACCGTGCCTGTTCAGGATATGATGGGCGAGACAGACCCGCTGACAAGCGGAGAGGCGCCTGTCAGGTACGAGGAAATAAAAGAATCCGTTACTGTTTACAAGACAAAAATCACTCAAAGAAAAGTTCCTGTCACAAAGAAATACAAAAGGCTTGCAGAGCTTATTCCGGAGCGCATTTTTACAACAGGCGCGTTCATGGAAAGAAAAACAGAAAATTCGTCTGATACCGGAAATGCAATTGCCGCAATGGCACTTTCCTATCAGGGAGTTCCTTACCTGTGGGGCGGAACATCACCGTCAGGCTTTGACTGCTCGGGACTCGTAAAGTATATATGCAATTCCCTGGGTATAAAAAATGTGGCAAGAAACAGCGCACAGCAGTTTGCAACAAGCGGAACCTTTGTAGAAAAAGAGGACCT
>CAZWCO010000025.1:0-10582 GCA_964632665.1 uncultured Lachnospiraceae bacterium
CGATAATTGTGGAGCCTACAAGCGGCAACCAGGGCATTGGTCTTGCACTTGTAGGAGCTGTGAGAGGATACAAAACAAAGATAATTATGCCAGATTCTGTAAGTGAAGAAAGAAGAAAGCTTGTACGTCACTACGGCGCAGAGGTTATACTTATTCATGACGCAGGAAACATTGGAGCATGTATAGAAGAGTGTCTTGAAACAGCACTAAGGATGAAAGAAGAAAATCCAAACGTGTTTGTTCCACAGCAATTTGAAAATCCGGCAAACCCTGATATTCAAAGAAAGCAGACGGCCATGGAAATTCTACATGACATTCCGGGTAATATACACGGCTTTTGTTCCGGAATTGGAACAGGCGGAACAATAACGGGAATTGGAGAAATTTTAAAGGACGCCAATCCTGAAATTACCATATGGGCAGTCGAGCCGGAGGACGCAGCAATCCTGTCAGGCGGCTCAATAGGCACTCATCTTCAGATGGGTATTGGCGACGGCATAATACCTGCAATATTAAACCGTGACATAATTGATGATATTTGCATTATAAAAGACGAAGAAGCAATTTCTACATCAAAAAGGCTTGCATCATGCGAAGGAATTATGTGCGGAATTTCAAGCGGTACAAATGTTGCAGCAGCAATAAAGCTTGCAGAAAAGCTTGGCAAGGGAAAGACTGTTGTGACAGTTCTTCCGGACACAGCGGAAAGATACTTTTCAACACCCCTTTTTGATTAAAAAATTTAAAGTTGTTGGTTTTGCACCAAACCAACAACTTGTTTTTTTATTTTTTTAAAATTTTCAATAAATTACAAATTTTTTATTGACATACAGGATATCATGTGTTATAATTGTTTTCGTTGCAGATAAACATTGCGGAATAGTGTAAGGGTAGCACTAGTGACTCTGACTCACTCTGTTCGGGTTCGAATCCTGATTCCGCAGCCAAAAAAGCAAATACCTTATGGTAAGTGATTTTTTTGTTTCTGCGGTAGGATGAGAACCCGAACCGGGTGAGATCGCGTAGTTCCCAAGAAGCCGAGCTTTGCGATGGCTGATTGGTTGAACGAAGCATGCAAGCGAGCAATGCGAGTCGTAATCCTGTTTTTTTTAAATATTATAAAGATTATAATATATCCCTTTTTTCTCAATCAATTCATCATGATTTCCCATTTCTTCAATTCCCTTTTCCGTTAGCACGGCTATCATATCAGAATTTTTTATTGTTGTCAGTCTATGGGCAATTGTAATTACTGTTCTTCCCTTTGCAAGTCTTTCTAGAGACGCTTGTACAAGTCTTTCGCTTTCATTGTCAAGAGCAGAGGTTGCCTCGTCAAGAATAAGAATTGGTGGATTTTTAAGGAACACTCTTGCTATACTTATTCTTTGCTTCTGACCTCCCGAGAGCTTTACTCCCCGCTCGCCCACATAAGTGTCAAGTCCGTTTGGCAGGCTCATTATAAAGTCATATGCTCCTGCGTCTTTTGCAGCGCTTATGATTTCTTCATCGGTTGCGTCAGGCTTGGCGTATGATATATTTTCTCTTACCGTACCTGAAAACAAGTATACATCCTGTTGCACAATCCCAATGTTTTCACGCAGAGATTTTGACGTAATATCTCTTATGTCATTGGCGTCTACAAGTATTCTTCCCTCAGTAACATCATAAAATCTTGGAATAAGGTTGCATATAGTGGTCTTTCCGCTACCTGATGGACCTACAATTGCAAAGCTTTGTCCTGCATTAATATTAAAGTTTATATGATGGAGTACCTTTTCCCCCTCGTCCGAGTAAGTAAAGCCCACATCTTCAAAGGTTATATTACCTTGTACATTTCCAATTTCTACTGCATCCTCTTTATCTGTAATTTCAGGCTCTACGTCCATTATTTCTATAAAACGCTCTATACCCGTCATACCCCTTTGAAACTGTTCCATAAAATCAAGAATTGTTCTTATTGATGTAAGGAAAGTTGAGATATACAAAAGATATGCCATAAAATCTCCGGGAGTAATTTGTTTGTGTAGCATAAAGTATGAGCCAAATGCTACAACTGTTATATGCATTACTCCATTAAAAAATCTGTTGGTGGTTTGAAATCCTCCCATGCATTGATAGGCAATTTTCTTAATGTCCAGGAATTTTATGTTGCCTTTTCTAAATTTTTCTATTTCCTTATTTTCGCCGGCAAAAGATTTTACAACTCTTATTCCAAGAAGACTGTCCTCAACCTGAGAGTTAAGCTCACCCACTTGCACACGTGATTGTTTAAAGGCTTCCTTCATACGCTTTCTGTAACGCATGGAAAAATATACCATGAACGGAACTACTGCAAATACGATTAATGTAAGCGGAACATGGACATTAATCAGTATAATAAACGAAACAATAAACTTTGTAAGGGTAATAAATATTTCCTCAGGACAATGATGTGCAAACTCTGTTACATCAAAAAGGTCGCTTGTTATTCTTGACATAATTTGTCCTATTTTTGTATTTGAATAGTATGAATAGGAAAGGCTCTGCAAATGCTTGAACAAATCGTCACGCATATCCGTTTCCATACGAGTACCCATTACATGACCATGATATGCCATATAGTAATTTGCCCCTGTGTCAATAAGCCGCAGAAGTATGTATAAGGCACTTACCTTTATTATCAGACCTATTGTAAGAGCTGCCACGTTATTTATTGCAAGGTCTGTAAGGTGCCTTACAATAAGCGGAAAAACAATTTCACATACTGTGGTAAGAAGTGCACAGAACAGGTCAAAAATCAATATCCATTTATACTTTTTAAAATAAGGCAAAAACCGTTTAATTAAATATCGTGTTTTCAAAATTAAAACATCTCCTATTCTTCACTTTTATCTGCCACAAATTTTGAAATTTCTTCATTTACATTTTCTTTAACCCACTTGACAGCTTGATTTATTGATGCATAAAAGCTGCTTTCATCCGAGGAGCCGTGTGCTTTTATAACAGGTGATTTTATTCCAAGCAGCGGAGCACCGCCGTATTCCTTATAATTGAATCTTTTTGAAAATTCAGAAAGCTCACCTTTTATAGTAAGCGCACAAATTTTTGTTTTTATATTTTGGAAAAACATCTTTTTAAGACTTCCGCTTATCATTTTTGCTGCACCCTCTGCAGATTTAAGTGCTACATTTCCGGAAAATCCGTCACACACCATCACATCTGCACCGCCAAGCATAATGTTTCTGCCCTCGCGGTTTCCAACAAAATTAAGACCGGACTCCTTTAAAAGTGTATAGCTTTGAGTAACAAGCTCGCTTCCCTTTCCTTCCTCTGTACCATTTGAAAGGAGAGCCACACGGGGAGATTTTACCTTTTCAATTTTCTCCATGTAAATGCTGCCCATGCGTCCAAAGGTTAATAAGTCGGACGGCTTACACTCCGTATTGGCACCACAATCAAGAAGAAGTGTTTTCCCCTCAGCTGACGGAAGCACGGCAGCAAGCGCCGGACGGCGTATCCCCTTTATTCTGCCAACATTTAAAAGAGCTGCCGCAAGAATTGCGCCTGTTGACCCGGCAGAAACAAAAGCATCTCCCTCTCCTGCTTTTAAAAGCTCCGCACCAACCACAATTGATGAATTCTTTTTTTCACGGATAGCCACAGTCGGCTTTTCCTCATTGTAAATAATTTGCGGAGCGTGTACAACACTTATACGGCTGTCTTGCATGCCTTTTTCTTTCAAAATATTTTCTATTATTTCTTTGTCGCCTGTGAGAACAATCTCTACATTCTCAAGCTCCCTGACAGCTTTAATCGCAGCAGAAACCGGAACCTCCGGACAATTATCTCCGCCAAATGCATCTATAATAATTTTCATTTTATATTGTTTCCTTTTCTTACGAGAAGTAATAACATCAGTACAAATATTACAGGAAATACGCAGGATACAACCATTCCCGCCTTTAAATTTTCGCCAAAAAGCTCTGCTACAATACCAAGCACTCCCGGGCCTCCTGCACAGCCTAAATCACCTGCAAGAGCAAGGTACGCAAAAAGTCCTGTACCACCGCTTTTTATAACGTTGGTTGAAACATTGTATATCCCGGGCCACATTATGCCCACAGTTGTTCCGCATAATATACATGCTATAAGAGATATAACGGGAGATGTTGCCATTCCCGCAATGAAATAGCATAAAAAGCAAAGAAAACCGCTGACGAGCATAAATTTGTTCAGGTCAAGCTTATGGCCGAATTTTCCGTAGAAAACTCTTGAGCTGCCCATAAGTATTGCAAACATACACGTTCCTGCTAAATCACCTGTTGTTTTATCAATTCCAAGACCTGCCTCTGCAAAGGTGGAAATCCATTGACTTATTCCCTGTTCTGACGCTCCCGAGCAGAACATGAGTACAATAAGCATCCAGAACACAGGCATTTTCACAAAATGTCTGCCGCTAAGTGTTTTTCCCTCATCGGCAAGAGAACACATAGGAACTTTCATAAAGAAAAACATTATGACAAAGGGAACCGCCGCCCAGAAGCCTGCAAGAATTCTCCAGTTGTTCATACCAAACACCTTAAAGAAAACAGTTGATGCTATAACAACAAGCACATGTCCCCAGCAATAAAATGAGTGTATCATGCTCATATATTTGTCTTTGTTATCTATGGGACATGCCTGTACAATGGGACTTCCTACTGTTTCTATAAGTCCGCTGCCTATGGCATATAAAAAGACCGACACAAGAATTCCTGCATAGGAGTTTGACAATATGTACGGAAAAACAGTAAGTCCCAAAAGTCCTACAGCAGAAAATGCCTGACTTGCTACTGCACATTCTCTATACCCTATACGGTCTACCACCTTTGCGCTCAGAAAATCCACTATCATTTGCAGTCCAAAATTTGCAATTATTAAAAATGATATCTGATTAAGGGAAAATCCAAATTCACTTGTAAATCTTAAAAATAAAAGAGGCAGAAAATTGTTAAGTATACCCTGTACAAGATACGAGGCACCGCACACTTTTACAGTAAGAAGATAATTCATTTTGCTCACCATTTAAAACAGGGATGTTTTTTAATAAAACATCCCCTTGATAGTTTATTATTCTTCACCTTTGTGGCATTTTTTACAGCAAAAACCACAGGAATTATCATTAGATTCCTTACCATTTCTTCTGTTATAATCCTCTATTGCGCTTCTGATTGCCTCTTCTGCAAGGACAGAACAATGCACCTTTTCAGGTGGAAGTCCGTCAAGAGCGTCCATAACCGCCTTATTTGTAAGAGCAAGAGCTTCTTCAACTGTTTTACCCTTTACCATTTCAGTTGCCATTGAGCTTGTGGCAATTGCGGCGCCGCAGCCGAATGTCTTGAACTTAACATTCTTTATTATATCGTCCTGGATATCCATATATATCTTCATAATATCGCCGCACTTGGCGTTTCCAACCTCGCCTACTGCGTTGGCATCCTCTATTTCACCTACATTGCGCGGGTTTGCAAAGTGGTCCATTACCTTTTCACTATACATTATTACTCAATTCCTTTCTTTACCTTTTCATATAAAGGAGACATGTCTCTCAATCTTTGAATTATTACAGGAAGAGTTTCAAGAACATAGTCTATTTCTTCCTCCGTTGTTTCATGACTGACACTTAGTCTTAGTGACCCATGGGCAATCTCATGAGGAAGTCCTATTGCAAGGAGCACATGAGACGGGTCAAGAGAGCCTGACGCACATGCACTGCCGCTTGAGCCTTCAATACCATACATACTGAGCATCATCAGTATTGCCTCGCCCTCAACGTACTTAAACGAAAAGTTTACATTATTTGAAGCTCTGTTTTCCCTTGAACCGTTTAAAATACAGTATGGGATTGCTTTTTCTATTCCGTCTATCAGCTTCTTTTGGAGCATCTGGCAGTAACGGTTATTTTCTTCCATGTTTATTGTTGCAATTTCAAGAGCCTTTGCAAGTCCCACCATACCTGCCACATTCTCTGTTGCGGCACGCTTGCCTCTTTCCTGTCCACCGCCGTGTATGAGATTGTCAATCTTTACACCGTTCCTGATATAAAGCACTCCCACACCCTTTGGACCATGGAACTTGTGAGCAGAAATTGAAAGCAGATCCACTCCCAGCTCTGTAACATCAAGGGGCATATGTCCTGCCGCCTGTACAGCGTCTGTGTGAAACAATACCTTGTGTGACTTTGCAATTTCACTTATTTCCTTTATAGGCTGAATGGTGCCTATTTCATTATTTACAGTCATAATACTTATGAGTATTGTATTTTCTGTAATTGCGCTTTCAACGCTCTCAGGCGTTACTCTACCTTCCTTATCAACAGGAAGATATGTAACCTCAAATCCGTTATTTTCAAGCCACTTACAAGCGTTTAGGATTGCGTGGTGCTCTATTTGTGATGTGATAATATGATTACCCTTGCCTTTATTTGCATAAGCAATTCCTTTAAGCGCCCAGTTATCCGCTTCACAGCCGGAGCCTGTAAAATAAATCTCATTAGTCTTTGCACCAAGGCATTTCGCAACTGTCTCACGAGCCTCCAAAACTGCCTTGCCTGCTACCTGACCTGTTTTATAAAATTTAGATGATGCATTACCAAAAACTTCTGTAAAATAGGGCAGCATTGCTTCAAAAACCCTACTGTCAAGCTTGGTGGTTGCATTATTATCAAGATAAATTGTTTTTTTCATTAATGTACTCCATTCTGCCCTTTAAATAAGGACAAATCCTAATTTTTACAACTAAAATAATTATACTTTTTTTTGTAATAAATGTCAATACTATTTGAGAAATACAAAAATATTATTTCAAATTTAAAAAAATTATATACAACTTGTAATTTTTATTGTATAATATATACGTGATAAATTTACATAAGGAGGAAAATCTATGGTTTGCGGCATTATTGCAGAATATAATCCCTTTCATAGTGGGCACAAATATCAGCTTAATTTAATAAAACAAAGCTATGATACTGTTGTGGTTGTCATGAGCGGCAGCTTTGTACAGCGTGGCGATACTGCCATAATTGACAAATGGGCAAGGGCAAAATCTGCTCTTTTATCCGGCGCAGACCTGGTAATTGAGCTTCCCGCCGTTTACGCCATGAACACAGCCGAAAGATTTGCATTTGGCGGAATATCACTCCTTGACAGTATGAAGATTATTGATGCTGTAAGCTTTGGCTCGGAATGTGGAGATATATTCGCCCTCGAAAATGCGGCTGACACCATACTCTCAGAAACAGATAAGGAAAAGGAAGTAATTGCACGTCTTTTAAAGGACGGCTGCTCATATGCTTCCGCACGAGAGGCAGCTTTTGCAGATAAAATTCCTACACAAATACTTTCCTCTCCAAACAATATTCTTGCTGTTGAATATATAAAGCAATTAAAGCTTTTAAAAAGCTCTATAAAACCAATTACCCACAAGCGCGCCGGCGGCGAATACAACAGTACAAATGTTGACTCTCCCCTGTCATCTGCAACCGCAATACGTAAAAATCTTGCAAGTCCTGAAATTGAAAAGCAAATGCCGGATGATGTATACGAAATTTTTGAAAAAGCGCCAAAACACCTTTTACCAAATCTTGATACAGCGGCAGTTTCTTTTATCAGGTGTGCCGGACCCGAGGCTCTTGCAAACACAACAGAAACCTGCGAGGGTATAGAAAACAGGATTTACAAGGCAGCAAAGCAGGCATCAACCATTTCCGAAATTGAAGACATATGCTGTACAAAGCGGTACACGCGCGCAAAAATAAGAAGAATTATTTTATGCTCTATGCTCTCTATTACTGCTGATATGTCAAAAATAACACCTGACTATGCAAGGATACTTGGAGCAACAGAAAAAGGACGACAGCTTATTTCAAGAATAAATGAAAATAGCAACCTGACACTTATAACCAAAGCAGCAGATTTTAAAGAGAAAAATGTTCTATTCCAAAAAGACTGTCTTGCAACAGACCTGTGGGCGCTATCGTCATTAAATGAAAATGACAGAAAAGCCGGTATGGACTTTACCACCTCACCTGTTATGATTTAGGAAAAATCACGGGTAAATATATCACTTTTTTCAAGTAATTCTTCTGCTGTGCTTATTCCAATAAGTTTTAAAAGCTCAGTAACATACGGATTTTCGGGCGGTGAGTAGTGCACCGCCTGTTTTACGTACTCCTCTATATGTTTTTTTCCTTCTTCTGTGGATAGTATTGATTTTGGACCTCCCACACATCCTCCCTTGCAGCCCATGCCCTCAAAGAAGTTACCCTCTATTTCTCCCTTTTTTAGTTTTTCTATCATTTCACGGCAGCCTGATACGCCGTCTGCTGTTACAGTCTTTATTTTAATACTTCTGTCTGGGGATATTCTCTCTAATGTACTTTTTACAGCCTCACTTACTCCGCCTGCAACAGCGTACATACGTCCCCCACGTGAAGAATGGTCTTTTTCTATATCCTCCTGCCTGTGCACATCTACACCTGCCGCATCAAATATATCCTGCACCTCCTGAAAGGTAAGCACGTAGTCAATTGCGTCACTTATGTCCTTTTCCTTTGCTTCGCTTTTCTTTGCAAGGCAAGGCCCTATAAAAACAGTAACAGCATCAGGATAAAGCTTTTTTATTACTCTGCCGCATGCTATCATGGGAGATACAGCGCCGGGAACATGAGGCATAAGCTCATTATATATTTTTCTTATCATGGCAATCCACATAGGACAGCAGCAGCTTGTAAGCTGAAAGTCCTTGTCACTTTTTACATGCGCGTCAAATTCAAGAGCTTCCTTTAAGGTTAAAATATCTGCAAATAGTGCAACCTCTATCATCCCTGTAAAGCCTATTTGTTTAAAGGCGCTTCTTAGCATTCCGGGAGTTACATCCTCAGAAAACTGTCCGTGTGCTGCAGGAGCAATTAACGCATATGCATGTTTCCCCTCCTCGCGTACAGCCTTCATTGCAGGAATAATTTCACGGCTGGCTGTAAGCTTTCCCGACTTGCAAGCATCAATACACGCGCTGCAGCCGGTGCAGAGGTCATTGTTTATTTTTAAATCTCCGTTTTTATCATTTTCTATAGCATCAAATATACAGCTTTTTACGCAGGGCTTTCCGCATTTCACATCGCTGCAGGCATCAGTTTTTATAACAACAGCATGTTTTTCCGGATGTAAAAGACAGTCAAGATGATATGGGTCATATTCCTTTGTATCAGGAATTTTATGTGTCTTTAAAATATGCTCGTAAAGCTCCTCAAATGTCATAAATTCAGCTCCTTTTTACATTTAGGTTTAGTATCCCCAAAATTTTCAACATATACAGCTTATTTTTTAATAAAAAAATGTTGATAATATAAAAAATTAGGGTTAAAATATTGAAATAAAAATTTTTTTGTGCTAGAATATTTATAATTTAATGTCGCGAAAGGAATGAACTTTAATGAACGAAAAAATAAGAATTGGTATTATGGGATACGGAAATCTCGGACGTGGCGTAGAGCTTGCAATTGCTCAAAACCGGGATATGGAGCTTAAATGTATATTCACAAGACGTAATCCTGACAGCTTAAAGCCTGTTACAAAGGGTGTGTCTGTTGCAAAAGCAGATGATGCTTTGAAATATAAGGATGATATAGATGTAATGATACTTTGCGGCGGTTCGGCAACTGACCTTCCGGTGCAGGGCCCTGAATTTGTAAAAACATTCAATACAGTTGATAGCTTTGACACTCACGCAAAAATACCTGAATATTTTGAAAAGGTTGATACCTCTGCAAAGGAGTCCGGCAAAATTGGTGTTATATCAGTTGGCTGGGACCCGGGACTTTTCTCAATACAAAGAATGTTGTTCGGAGCAGCACTCCCTGATGGTAACAACTACACATTCTGGGGCAAGGGTGTGAGCCAGGGTCACAGCGACGCAATAAGAAGAATAGACGGTGTAAAGGATGCAAAGCAATACACAATTCCTGTAGATGCGGCACTTCAAAGTGTAAGAAACGGCGAAAATCCCACGTTTACCACAAGGCAAATGCATACAAGAGAATGCTTTGTTGTAGCAGAGGAGGGTGCTGACAAGGCAAAGATTGAAGAAGCTATCAAAACAATGCCAAACTACTTTGCAGACTATGACACAACAGTACACTTTATTACCGAAGAAGAATTAAGACTAAACCACAGCGGCATACCCCACGGCGGATTTGTACTTCGTAGCGGCAATACAGGCGAAAACAAGGAAACATCACATGTTCTTGAATTTTCACTTAAGCTGGAATCTAATCCAGAATTTACATCAAGTGTTCTGACAGCATATGCAAGAGCGGCATACAAGCTAAATAAAGAGGGCTTGTCCGGTGCAAAGACAGTATTTGATATACCTCTTTCCTATCTTTCACCGAAGACGCCGTCTGAACTTAGAAAAGAATTATTGTAATTACAATGGCAGATACAAAAGTATCTGCCATTTAGACTGTCGAAAAAGTCGGTCAAGCACAAGCAAATCTGAAAATTTAATTTTTTGTGCTGTTCAAAGATTTTCGACCAACTATTGAAAAAGAAAATAATCATCA
>CAZWCO010000026.1:0-10517 GCA_964632665.1 uncultured Lachnospiraceae bacterium
GAAGTTCTTTCAACAAACGGCGATACACGTCTTGGCGGTGACGACTTTGACAACAGAATTATGGAATACCTGGTTTCTGAGTTCAAGAAAACAGACGGCGTAGACCTTTCAACAGACAAGGTTGCTATGCAAAGACTTAAGGAAGCTGCTGAAAAGTCAAAGATTGAGCTTTCAACAATGACAACCTCAAGCATTAACCTTCCGTTTATCACAGCAGACCAGACAGGTCCTAAGCACATGGATATAACACTTACAAAGGCTAAGTTTGACGAGCTTACATCTGACCTTGTTGACAAAACAATCACATGTATCAGAAACGCTATGCGTGATGCAAACGTAACTCCGTCAGACATCAGTGAGGTTCTTCTTGTAGGTGGTTCTTCACGTATTCCTGCAGTTCAGGAAGCAGTTAAAAAGGAAATGAACAAGGAGCCTCACAAGGGCATTAACCCTGACGAGTGTGTTGCTGTTGGTGCAGCACGTCAGGCAGCAGTTCTTGGCGGTGAGGAAACAGGCGTTCTTCTTCTTGACGTAACACCTCTTTCACTTGGTATTGAAACAATGGGCGGCGTATTCACAAAGCTTATAGAGCGAAATACAACAATCCCTGCAAGTAAATCACAGATTTTCTCAACAGCAGCAGATGGTCAAACAAGCGTTGAAGTTCACGTGCTTCAGGGCGAGAGAGAAATGGCACAGTACAACAAAACACTCGGCCGTTTCAACCTTACAGGCATTGCTCCTGCTCCACGCGGTGTACCACAGATTGAAGTAACATTTGACATAGACGCAAACGGTATTGTAAAGGTTTCTGCAAAGGACCTTGGCACAGGCAACGAGCAGAACATTACAATTACAGCTTCTTCAAACCTTTCAGACGAAGACATTGAAAGAGCAGTACAGGAAGCAGAAAAGTACGCAGAAGAAGACAAGAAGAGAAAAGAAGAAGTTGAAATCAGAAACAACGCAGAAACTCTTGTATATCAGTCAGAAAAAGCAATCGGCGAGATTGGCGACAAGGTTGACGCTGCAGAAATTGACGGTGTAAAGGCAGAAATCGAAAAGGTTAAAGAGGCACTTAAGGGCACAGACTCAGCTGCTATAAAGGCTGCATCAGAAGCTCTTTCACAGAAATTCTATGCACTTTCAGAAAAGCTTTACAGCCAGGCAAATCCGCAGGGCGCGCAAGGTGCAGAGCAACAGGCGCAAGACGGAGCAGCACCGGGTGGCGACAACGTTTACGAGGCTGATTACAGAGAAGTAGACGATAACAACAACTAATTCACATGGCGGCAGGATGCAAGTTCTGCCGCTTTCAGTCGATTTCCTATTTAAAGGGGAGAAAACATTATTATGGCAGATAAAAGAGATTATTACGAAGTCCTTGGAGTAAGTAAAGGCGCAAGTGATGATGAGCTTAAAAAAGCATACCGTAAGGTTGCAAAAAAATATCATCCCGACCTTCATCCGGACGACAAGGAAGCAGAAGAAAAGTTTAAAGAAGTCAACGAGGCATACGCTGTACTTAGTGACTCGGAAAAGCGCTCACGCTACGACCAGTTCGGTCATGCGGGAGTGGACCCGAACTTTGGCGCAGGTGGCGGCGGTGCAGGCTTTGGCGGCTTTGACTTTGGGGATATATTCGGTGACATATTCGGCGGCGGCTTTGGCGGCTTCGGCGGCGGTGGCAGACGAAACGGACCTGTAAGAGGACGTGACGTGCGTCAGGTTGTTGACATTACCTTTGAGGAAGCAGCCTTTGGTACAAAGAAAAAGCTTAGCATTACAAAGCAGGAAAATTGCTCTGCATGCGGCGGCAGCGGTGCAAAATCAGGTACATCTCCCGTAACCTGTACACGCTGCGGCGGAACAGGTCAGGTAAAAACCCAGATGAGAACACCGCTGGGGTACATGACAAACATAGGTACTTGCCCTGAATGTAACGGAAGCGGCAAGATAATAAAAGACCCTTGCAGAGAATGTCGCGGAACAGGAAAGGTGCGCAAAAACTCTGTTATAGAGGTTGATATTCCGGCAGGTATTGATAACGGTCAGACAATACAGATAAGCGGTAAGGGCGAGCCGGGCGAGCGCGGCGGAATGACAGGCGATTTGCTTGTAACAGTACGTGTTAAGCCGCATCCACTTTTTGTAAGAGAGGGATATAACATATTTATTGATATGCCGATAACCTTTGTTCAGGCGGCTCTTGGTGCAACTGTAAAGGTTCCAACCCTTGACGGTGCAGTGGAGTATGATATACCCGAGGGAACACAAAGTGAAACCACCTTTAAGCTAAGGGGTAAGGGTGTTCCTTATATCAGGAGTAAGGCGCGCGGTGACCAGTATGTGAAGGTGCACGTTGAGGTTCCGTCAAATCTTTCTCAAAAACAAAAAGAACTCCTTCGTGAGTTTGAGGAGGATAAGAATTATAAGCAAAAGAAGTCCTTTATGGATAAGGCAAAAGAGTTCTTTAAGTAAAAGTTCATATTAAAAGAAGTCGCAAATGCGACTTCTTTTGTGTTATCGGGAATTTATGAGAAAATAGTAAATTGCAATTTATATTAATTTTTCTTTAATAATTTTTCACATTGTTGATTTTTCATGTAGTTCGTGGTATAGTAAAGTAGAGAGGGTGGGTTTAAATGGACAAAACTAAGAAAAAATTGCTTAAAAAATATCCTTGCAGCATAGAACTTCATGCACATTCTGCTCCTGTAAGTGTATGCTCGGATTATCCATACAATAAATTTGTTGATGCCTTTACAGAGGACGGATTTGACGGGGTTGTACTGACCAATCATTTAAAACCCGAACAGCTTGATACTTACGGCTCGCCAAAAGCTGCAGCTGAGTTTTATCTTGAGGATTACAGGAAAATAAAGGAATATGCAGGCGAAAAGCTTACTGTAATTCTTGGCGTTGAAGTAAGATTTTGTGAGAACAATAACGACTATCTTGTCTACGGCGTAGATGAGGAGGATATAGAAACGATTTATTCATACATAGACAAGGGAATTGATGTGTTTTATAAGGAGTTTAAAAAAAGCTCAAATCTCATAATACAGGCACATCCCTTAAGAGACAGAAATGTCCATGCCAATCCTGCAAGTCTTGACGGAATAGAAGCTTATAACTTCCATCCCCACCATAATGGGCAAATTGCAGCAGCAGTAAAATATGCAAAGGATAATAATATGATAATTTCCGGAGGCGTGGATTTCCATCATGAATACCAAAGGAAGCTTTTTTCGGTACGATGTAAAAAAGTACCTAAAAGCTCATATGAGGTGGCAAACCTTATAAGGTCAGGTGACTTTATATTTCTGCTGAATGATGGAATAATAATTCCCTGAAAAAGAGGTGATTGTATATGCCGGACATAGCCATAATCGGCGGCGGTGCATCGGGAATAATGGCAGCCATAACTGCCGCGCGTCTTGGTTGTAACGTAAAAATTTATGAAAAGAATGACAGGATTGCAAAAAAGCTTCTTGCAACAGGCAATGGCAGATGCAATCTTACAAATAAAAATATAACAATTGACAGGTATCACGGAAACGACGTAAGCTTTGCCGCATTTGCCCTTGAAAAGCTTACATGTGACGATACATTAAATATGTTTTCTCAGATGGGACTCTTATGCCGTGAGGAAGAGGAGGGAAAGGTTTTCCCTTATTCCTGCAGAGCGTCCTCTGTTCTTGACATACTTCGTCTTGAGCTTGACACTCTTGCTGTTGAAACAGAGTGCAGCTTTGACGTGAAAGAAATAATCCCAAGAAAATCTGCTTACGAAATTGTTTCATGGGACGGACGCCACGAGTTTTCCTCAAAGGTAATATTTGCCTGCGGCGGAAAAGCCGCGCCAAACCTTGGTGGAGGAAGCAGCGGCTACGAAATTTTAAAAAAGCTTGGGCATACGGTTACAGAGCTTAAACCCTCCATTGTACAGATAAAGACAGAAACTTCTGCCATTTCCGGTTTAAAGGGAGTAAAATGTATGGCACAGGTTTCTCATGGCGGAAAATCAGTCTTTGGTGAGCTTTTGTTCACAGAGTACGGAATTTCGGGGCCCCCTGCATTTTCACTTTCCTCTTACTACGTGGGCGGGGAAGTGAAAATTGACTTTTTCCCTGATATTGAAAAAAAGGAGCTGTTTCTTTTACTTAAGCAAAAGGCGGATGCAGGTCTTTCCGGCGAGGGACTTTTTACAGGTCTTATTCACAAGAATATTGCTCTTGCAATAATCAAAAAATCAGGAATTGACAAAGAAAACGTTTCTTCCGGAGCTATTAATACTCTTTGTGACATTTCAAAGGCATTTGTGCTCAAAACAGAGGGTACAATGTCATGGAACAACGCACAGGTTACCTCCGGCGGAATTTTAACAAAAGAAATAGAAAAAGAAACTATGGAATCAAAGAAGCACCCGGGACTTTATATAACAGGCGAAGTGCTTGATATAGACGGAGATTGCGGCGGCTTTAATCTTCAATGGGCATGGAGCTCAGGATATGTTGCAGGAGAGGATGCCGCAATAAAAATAATGAAAGGATAAAAACCATGAAAAAAAGAAGTGTACCAAGACAAATTATGGGAATGTTAAAAACACATTGTTTTGCAAGCATTATAATAACAGTACTGTTTGTAATTATATTAAACGGAGTAAGCAATATTCCTGTTCTTGCAAATATTATTTCGTTAATAGTAGCGGCTTATTACTGCCTGAATATTTATTTTGAGGCTCATTTTTATGCAACTGATGACCTGAAGACATATTCACCTCTTCAGGGATATGCTGCAAAAGGCTTTGTGCTGGCTTCCGGAATTGCCGGTGCAATTATCCTCTCATGGATATTTTACGGAGTATCATGGATGGTTGCTCCCATTACGGACAGGTTTATTCCGTCTACGGTAATTGCAAATATCTTATACATTATTCTCACGGGTCCTTTTATGTACTTTGTTAATGTTCAAGGCGGTGAGGCTAACCTTTTGGGACAGCTTGTAGCGCTTTTTGTGCCTGTGCTTTGCAGCGCATGGGGATACTATGACGGATACAGAAAAAAGGACATTGCAGGATTTCTGAACAAGTTCGTTTATGAGAAAAAGAAAAAGTAAAAAGAGGAGTGCAGACCTTTCATGGAAGATATATTACGTCTTGATGGCATAGAAAAAAGCTACGGACGGCTAAAGGCCCTTGACGGCATTTCCCTGTCTGTAAAAGAGGGTGAGTTTGTAAGCCTTCTTGGTCCGTCAGGGTGCGGAAAAACAACACTTCTACGGATTATTGCAGGTCTTACCCGTCAGGACAGGGGCAGGGTAATTCTTGGAGGAGTAGATATTACAGAGCTTCCTCCGGAAAAAAGAGATGTTAATACTATTTTTCAGTCCTACGCACTTTTTCCTCACATGACGGTGGAGGAAAACATAGGCTACGGTCTTAAAATAAAAGGCGTAAAAAAGGACGAAATAAAAAAGAAAACAGAGGAAATGCTTGCTCTTGTAAGCCTTGATGGATGTGAGGGTAAATATCCCGCACAGCTTTCGGGCGGTCAAAAGCAAAGGGTTGCAATTGCAAGAGGACTTATAAAAAACCCCCGTGTGCTTCTTCTTGACGAGCCTCTTGGCGCTTTGGATTTGCAGCTGAGACGTCATCTCACAGAAGAGATAAGACGTATTCAGCAGGAAACAGGAACTACCTTTATTTATATAACCCATGACCGTGACGAAGCAATGAACATGAGTGACCGGATGATTATTATGAACGAGGGAAGATTTGTTTGCGGGGGTACTCCACGTGAAATTTATAAAAACCCAAAAACACGCTTTACTGCTTCTTTTATTGGTCTTTCAAACATTTTTACTGTGCCGGGTCTTGATGATAAAAAGGTCCTCATGGGAGGTCACAATTTGTCTGTACCTTTTGAAACAAAGGAGGGCGAAAGTATAAGCCTTTGTCTTCGTACAGAGGATGTGGCTGTTAGCATTTCGCCGTCACAGGACAGCATAAAAGCGCAGGTTACAGGGAAAAGCTACTCCGGAGGGATAGTTGTGCTTTCATGTATTCTTCCTGACGGTACAAAGCTTATGGGAACAAATCAGGACAAAAGCCTTGACATAAACACAGGCGACACAGTATTTGTAACTCCTGACATGAACTGCGTTTCTGTTTTGGAGGGCTGATATGAAAAAACTTTGTACATTATGGGGAATACCAATGTATATTTTTACCCTTGCATTTGTAGTGTTGCCCTTGGTTTTTCTTGTAGCTCTCAGCTTTATGACAAAAAGCGGGCCTCTGGATTTTGAGGCCATATTCACGCTTGAAAACTATATTAAAGCCGGAAACAGAACATACCTTGAAACCTTTCTTGTTTCCCTTAAAATTTCTTTTATAACTACCCTTATAACAGTTATTATAGGATATCCCTTTGCTTATTTTATGTCACGTACCCAAAGCAAAAGGGTAAAGGAAATTTTACTTCTTTTATGTGTTTTACCGTTTTGGACAAATGCTCTGGTGCGAATTTACGGGTTTATAATACTCTTTCGCGGTAACGGAGTAATACACTCTGCGTTGAATTTTTTTGGTGCAGGCGCAAGCTACGGCTTTCTTTATACAGAGCCGGCAGTTGTACTTGGAATGGTTTACGGACTTTTGCCATTTATGATACTTACGGCGTATTCTGCGTGCTCAAAGCTTTCTGATGAAATTCTGGAGGCGGCACGTGACCTTGGCGCAGGGCCTGTAAAAACCTTTTTTACTGTGGCGCTTCCTGTCACCTCTCAGGGACTTATATCAGGAATAACCCTTGTGTTTATTCCGTCTATGGGACTGTTTTTCATTTCCGACCTTCTTGGCGGCGGAAACGTTACAATTGTTGGAAATCTTATAAAGGACAGAATAACAACAGCGCACGATTATCCTCTTGCCGCAGCAATAGCTGTTATTATGCTCCTTACAATGTTTATCTGTATGGAAATAACAAAAATTCTTGTAAATAAAGTGCTTAAAAAGCCTGTATAAATTAAGAAAGGAGAAATTATGCGTCAGTCTGTATTTGCAAAAGTATATATGGCACTTATACTTGTTCTTATGTACGTGCCAATGCTTCTGGTAATAATTTTTTCTTTTAACAGCTCAAAGCTAAGCACCGTATGGGGTGGATTTTCTTTTGAGTGGTATATTCGTCTGTTTAAAAATGCCCAAATGGCAGAAGCGTTAAAAAACAGTCTTATAATTGCGGCACTTACCTCTGTAATATCAGGGCTTGTTGGAACTGCGGGAGCTGTTGGTGTATTTAAAAGCCGTGCTCTTATGGACAGGGCGGCTAAAAAGCTTGCCTCACTTCCTCTCATGATGCCTGAAATTATAACAGGACTTGTGTTTCTGCTTGTTTTCTCATGGCTTGGAATAAGGCTTGGTGTGGGAAGCATTGTAATTGCACATTCCTCCTTTTGTATTCCATATGTGTACATGACAGTTTCAGGAAGTCTCCAGCAGCTTGATATGTCCACAGCAGAGGCGGCACGTGACCTCGGTGCAGGCAGCATAAGAACGTTTTTTGAAATAATAATTCCCCAGCTTATGCCGGGGATTATAAGCGGTATGCTCCTTTCATTTGCAATGTCAATGGATGACGTAATAATAAGCTTTTTCGTTACAGGCCCTACAACAAACACTCTGCCTGTAAAAATATATTCACAAATGCGAAAGGGAGTAACCCCCGAGGTAAACGCTCTTTGCGCACTAATGCTTGGAGTCACCCTTGTGCTTGTAATCGGGTCAAGAATTATAAAAAATAAAAAAACAGGCAGCCCTTAAGCTGCCTGAATGTATATGTATCTTACTCTACAATAAACTTCTTAACAAGTGAAAGGAATTCATCGCAGTTATCATCATAAACCTCTACCTTGATAGGCTTTGAAAGGTCAAGGCTGAATATGCCCATAATTGATTTTGCATCAACTACGTATCTGCCTGATGTTAAATCCACGTCAAAATCATATCTGCTAACGATATTTACAAAATCCTTTACATCGTTTATTGAGCTAAGTACCATATCAAATGTTTTCATAGGGTTACCTCCTTAGAATTCCGTGTTTTTTTGAGGGTGGTAAAACACCCTGCATATATATAATACATCTTTTAAAAAATAAAGTCAAGATAATTAATTCTTTAGAAGAAAATTTATGAAATATCACTACAAAGAGCCGTAAAAACAAGTATAGTTTTTACAAGCAGAAGGGACAAGTCATGAAAACTGTTGCATTTTACACCTTAGGCTGTAAGGTAAATCAATATGAAACAGAAGCCATAGCAGAGCTTTTTAAGGAGCGTGGCTACGATATTACAGATTTCAGCGAAAAAGCAGATATATATGTAATAAATACATGCAGCGTAACTGCCATGAGCGACAGAAAATCAAGGCAGATTATACGCCGTGCAAAAAAGCAGAATCCGGACAGCATTGTAGTTGTTACCGGCTGTTATGCACAGGTTTCTCCGGACTCTGTACTTAAAATTGACGGAGTAAACCTTGTAATCGGCACAAACGAAAAGTCAAAAATACCGGAAGAAGCAGAAAGGCTTTCAATGGAATCAAAAAAAGCCTGCGTTGCAGATATATCACACACTCATGACTTTGAAGAGATGACAGTTGCAGGCTATGGCTCAATGACACGTGCATATATAAAAATACAGGAGGGATGCAATCAGTTTTGCAGCTATTGCATTATTCCTTATGCAAGAGGTCCTATCAGAAGCCGTGAGCCCAAGCAGGTAATTGAAGAGGCAAAAAGGCTTGCGGGAGAGGGCTTTACAGAAATAATTCTGGTTGGTATCCATATAGCCTCCTACGGTCTTGATATAAAAACCACATCTCTTGCGGACATAATACTCGAAGTAAACAAAATAGACGGAATAAAAAGGATAAGACTAAGCTCCATTGAGCCAATGACATTAAATCCGGAGTTTATTAAAAAAATAAGTCCTGCGGGTAAGCTTTGCCCTCATTTTCATCTTTCACTTCAGTCGGGCTCGGAAGAAACCTTAAAGCGTATGAACAGACGCTACACCCCGGCAGAGTACCGTAAAATTGTAAATTCCATAAGAGATAACTTTTATGGTGCGGCAATTACAACAGACGTAATGGTAGGTTTTCCGGGAGAGACAGAAGAGGAATTTAAGGAAAGTGCAGAATTTGTAAGGGAAATGTGCTTTGCAGACGTTCACATATTTAAATACTCGCCACGCCCCGGCACACCTGCTGCAAAGCTAAGTAATCAGGTAACTCCCGAGGACAAGGAAAAAAGAAGTAAAATACTTGAAGATATACGAAAGGAAAGCACAAAAAAATATCTTGAGAGCTTTGTAGGAACTGTGGCAGAGGTGCTTTTTGAACAGCCGTCTCAGACGCACAAAGGGTGGTTTGAGGGCAAGACCACAAACTACATGACCGTTCTTGTAAAAACAGACGAAGACCTTTCATTTAAATACAGGACAGTAAAGCTTAAGGAGCTTGGAGATGAGTTCATTTACGGAGAGACAATTTAGATTGGAGACAGGGATTTAGCAGATCAAAGGAATGAATAAAAATAGTGCAGAACGGATGAAACGAAGTATTATACGAAGGTCGTATAATACCTTGCCCGAAGGCGTACGTGGGTACGTCGAGTGGTTCGCTGAGTCCGGAGTTCAATGGCATAAAATAAAGAAGAATCCGCAACTTTTTGCGGATTCTTACTTTAATATGTGAGTTTTCTTTGATTTTGAATGTTCATAAATGAATTACAGCCATTGAACGGTCTGTGCATTTTTAACATTCCTGTCTTAGCCAAGTTTAGCAAGCTTAAGGGCCAACTGTGACTTCTTTCTTGCAGCTTTGTTTGCATGAAGGAGACCCTTGTTTGCGCACTGGTCAATCTTCTTAACTGCATTGTTAAACAATACCTTTGCATCTTCTGCATTTCCTGCCTCAGCAGCAGCTTCAAACTTCTTTATAGCTGTCTTAAGAGCTGTTTTGTGTTGCATGTTGATAAGAGTTTTCTTTTCAATTACCTTAACACGCTTTTTAGCTGACTTAATGTTTGGCATTAGTATCCACCTCCAACAAATATAATTATAATACCGGACAATTATATCATACTTTTTTAAAAAAAGCAAGAGGTTAATTTGGTTTATTTAATTTTTTTGTGTTTTCACATATAATTTGGGATTTAAAAGTAATTTTTAGTGTATTTTTTCTAATTTATTAAAATATAAGAGCATTGCCGTAATCTGCAATGCTCTTATATGAGGGGATGCGGCATATTCCGCAGCCGTTAAAGGGAAGGTATAATGTAAATTTGAAATTTACATTCGTAGTATGTGTCAAAAAAAAATATTTATTCAAAAATTTTTTACTTGCGCAAAATAAAGATAATAGTTAATGTTTTAAGACTATACATTCTGTTAATGCTACCTTTAAAATGATAAACTTAAATAAAGGTAGGTGTTAATGTTTTGAACTATG
>CAZWCO010000027.1:0-10419 GCA_964632665.1 uncultured Lachnospiraceae bacterium
CGGTGCCTTCTATGATAAGCTTTCCGGTTGTGCCGGTTGCAAACAAAACATGTTTGTCAAGTATGCCCTTGTATGCAATACAAAACTGTACCATTAGTTCTTTTTTCTTATCGTGCGCTATCAATGCAATATTCACAGTTTCTAACCCCCAAATTCATTAATATTTTTTGAAAATTCGCTTTTTACGGAATATAAAACCTGATTTTTTCTTATCGAGCTTAATAATTGGAACATCCTCACCAAGAAGCCTGCTTGCAATATTTGAAAATGCAACAAATGCCACACTTTCCCTGTCTGCTGCACTTTGGTTTATAAGCTGGGTATCGTAAGGAACAATACCCAGAAGCTTTGTTCCAAGTAAATCTACGATATCGTCAAGGTTCCACATAACTCCCTTGTTTATTAGTACGGGGTCTACTCCGTTTATAACAAGCGTTACGTCATCAATGTTATTTCTGTCAAAAAAGTCTATACATCTGTCTGCGTCCCTTACTGATGCTATGTACGGCTGTACAACAACTATTGCCCTGTCACATACACTTACGGGAATACCAAGGTCTATTCCGGCAGGACAGTCCATTAAAACAAAGTCAAACTGCTCCTTTAACCCTGTGCAGAATTTTTCAAAAGCGTCCAAGTCAATATACTTTCCACCACGGCTTTGAGAAGCCGGCAAAAAGTAAAATTCCTCTGCTCCGGAAAGCTTAATCATTGCTTTTTCAAGCTCTGCTCTTCCATCAACACAGTCAAGAATATCAAAAACAACCTCATCCTGAACTCCAAGGGTAAGGTCAAGATTACGAAGTCCAAAATCTCCGTCTATGAGAAGTACCTTTTTATCTTTTTTCGCAAGTGACTCTCCCAATCCTGCGGTGACCGCCGTTTTACCGACTCCACCCTTTCCGGAAGATATGGCTATAATCTCACCCATAAAAAACCTCCGAAGACAAAATGTATAATATACATTATCCTACATATTATATAGAAATTTACATTCACGCCTATTTATTATACCATATATTTTTATATTTGTCTATATTTTTTACAAATTTTTCTCAAAAAAATTCCACTTTTCATTTATTATGCTGTTTTATTTTTTTTGTTTTTTAAGAAAATTATGTATAAAAATAAGCAAAACCCACGGTTTTGCTTATTTTTATCTTTTAGAAAATTACTACTTTTAAGTTGTAATTTCCTAAATTACAAAATAAACTTAGTCCTCAACAGGAGCACCAACAGGACATACGCCTGCACAGCTTCCGCATTCGATGCAAGCGTCTGCATCGATAACGTACTTGTCATCTCCTTCGCTGATGCAATCAACAGGACATTCAGGAGCACATGCTCCGCAGCTGATACAATCGTCAGTAATCTTGTATGCCATTTAAAACACCTCCTTACCAGATTTTGGGTATATCTCTTTCCAACATATTCATGCCGGAAGATTTTTGTTGTTATTCAAGCTCTTTTAAAAGCTCGTCATCAATTTCATCATTATGGTTATGATTATTCTTTATTATTTTTATATCTTCACCTGAAAATTCAGAATATCCTGCCTCTGCACTGTCTTCAAGCCTTACATATACTTTGCCTTTAAGAATATTCAGGCTCTCAACCTTGCCCTTTCCTGCCGGAGTGCTCACAATTGCACCTACCTTAGGAAGCTTTTTAAGAGCTTCTTCATATCCTTCCTGCTCATAGTTAAGGCAACACATAAGTCTGCCGCAGGCTCCGGAAATTTTGGTAGGGTTAAGGGAAAGTCCCTGTTCCTTTGCCATTTTAATAGACACAGGAGCAAACTCACCCAAGAACTGTGAACAGCATATATTTCTGCCGCATATTCCTATACTTCCAAGAGTTTTTGCCTCGTCTCTTACACCTATCTGGCGAAGCTCAATTCTTGTTTTAAATACTGTTGCAAGGTCTTTTACAAGCTCTCTGAAGTCTATTCTTCCTTCCGCAGTAAAGTAAAAAAGCAGCTTACTTCCGTCAAAGGTATATTCTGCATCAACAAGCTTCATATCAAGCTGATGCTTTGTGATTTTCTCTTCACATATTTTGATAGCTTGCTTTTCCTTTTCCCGATTATTGGAGTTTTGCTTTTTATCCTCAGGACTGGCAATTCTGATTATTGGCTTAAGAGGCTTGTCAAATTCGTCATCTCCTATCTCCTTTACAAGAGAAACTGTTGCAAATTCAACGCCCCGTGCCGTTTCTACAATCACGCAATCATCCTGCTTTAAATCAAGATTTTCCGGGTCAAAATAATATATTTTGCCCACCGGTTTAAATCTTACGCCAACAATTTTTTTCATTTAATACTCTTTTCTCCCTTCGAGAGTAAAAACCTATACTCCGGCATCAATATCTCTATCAATTGCCGCATTGATATTTCCGTCAACTATATTATAATTATCAAGCTTTCTTACAAAGGTTACTATATAATCATCATTTACAACCGGCTGCTTGGCAATCTTGATTTTATTATCTTGCATAATTACAGCGTACTTTGTTTCTCCCCCAAGCAAATTCCATACAAATCTGTCCTCCATAAGAACAAGGTCGTTACCTATTAATTTATTATCCTCTGTATCAAGGAGAAATCCGTTTCTGTCACGCATTTCAACGTTCAGGTATGTTATGTTTTCTTTACTTACCCTCGCGTTAATAATAAGGTCAATCTGGTGCTCCTTACAGAACCATTTATCTACAAACTTAATTGCATAGCTAAGCTCGTTTAATCTTTCCACTACATCTGAATATGCCGTAGGCAAATTCTTAAACGCTTCAAAGGCTTCTGAGAGACGTCCGTTTTCAGCAAGCTGAATGGCTCTGTTATATTCCACACTGTCCTGAAGAGTGGCTGAATCCTTATAACCGTTACCGGTAGAATTTAACCTCTCCAGAATTTTGAGTGAATCCTCAAAATTATTTTCGGAAATATATTTTATAGCCGCCTGATAGCTTATTTCATTATTATACTCTTCAAGAAGCTTTTCAGAATCCCTGTACTCACCAATTGTTGAAATCACTTCAACCGCCTTTTCATAATCACCTTCTTCGGCATACGAAACGGCCTCGTTGTACTTAACAGTCAACTCACTATGCTGATTTATATATATAAAAAGACTTATAACAAAAATCACACATGTGGAAATTAATAAGGCTTTTTTTATTCTTTTGTCCATGGTTTTCTCCCCTATTCCTCTTTTTCCAATTTTATAATGTAGTTTACATAATTCTGCGCCCGTTCTGCAAACTCCGCCATATCGTATAAGGCGCGTTTACCTATGAATATCACGCCTGTACTTTCCCGATGCATATTCTCTACAAAATCTGCAAGAATTTTTGAAGTAGCTGATTTGCCGTACAGGAACTTTACATTTTTTACAATAACAAAGCAGTAGTCCCCAAGCTTTTTGATTTTTTCCCTATCAAAGGCTTCGTCCATAACAAAGTCGCTATATTCAAAAATCTTTGTATCCTTTCGCCCCTCAAATATAAGCTCAATAAACATTTCCTCCGCTATATCATCAGGGTCCTCCATAATGATAACAGGACGTGCGCCATTAGCAACTGTAAGTTCTAAAAGCTCGTAGGCTCTGTCCTTTGTAAGTGTTAATTCAAAAGCCATAAAAACACATCCTCCGCTCTATTCTACCACACACACAGACTTTTGTCAATCTTTATTTTACCTTTTTAAAGACCTCAATTTATCTAATTTGACCGTCTCCGTAAATTATATATTTGCATGATGTAAGTGCTTCAAGACCCATAGGTCCGCGAGCGTGCATTTTTTGAGTGCTTATTCCTATTTCCGCACCAAATCCGAATTCAAAGCCGTCTGTAAATCTTGTTGATGCATTCACATATACTGCCGCCGCATCCACCCGGCTTAAGAATTTTTGGGACTGAGAATAATCATTTGTAACAATCGCTTCCGAGTGCTTTGTATTATACTTGTTTATGTGGGCAATTGCCTCATCTGTATCCTCTACAATTTTAAGAGATATTATATAGTCGTTATACTCTGTGTACCAGTCATCTTCTGTTGCAAGAGGAAGCTCGGGAAAAAGCTTTGCACTCTTTTCACATACACGCACCTGCACACCATTTTCCAGAAGTGCATTTACAAGGATTTCCTTATTTTCAAAATCCTTATGAATAAGCACCGTTTCACATGCGTTACAAACAGAGGGTCTTGATACCTTGGCATTTACTAGAATATTCCGTGCCATATCCGGATTTGCCGTTTTTTCTATGTATACATGACAATTACCTGCTGCCGTTTCAATTACAGGAACAGTGGCATTTTCTACAACACTCCGTATAAGTCCTGCGCCGCCTCGCGGAATGAGCACATCCACATAACCATTAAGCTTCATAAGAGCCGTGGCAGATTCTCTTGATGTATCACTTACAATATTAAGGCTGCCTTCGGGAATTCCGGCTTCATATGCTGCCTCCTGCATAACCTTCATAATTGCAAGATTTGAGAAAATTGCCTCCTTGCCTCCACGGAGTATTACGCTATTTGAGGTTTTAAGGCAAAGCGCCGCCGCGTCAGCCGTTACATTGGGACGGGCTTCATATATTATTGCTATAACCCCAAGGGGTACTCTTTTTTCGCCGATAACAAGCCCGTTTGGCTGTTTCCACATTTTGTTTACCTTGCCTATAGGGTCATCAAGGTCAGCCACCATTCTTACACCCTGTGCCATGGAGTTAATTCGCTCTTTTGTGAGCCTGAGTCTGTCCATCATAGGAGTGCTTATTCCGTTTGCCTCTGCATTTTCCATGTCCTTTTGATTTGCAGCCAGAATTTCTTCTGCTCTTTTTTCAAGAGCATCAGCAATTTTTCGGAGTGCCTCGTCCTTACATGTGCATTCTTCAAGCCTGTATGACGCTTCCTTTGCTTTCTTTCCTAAAAGTTCAATTTCTCTCATTTATCTGCTCCTTATTTTGCCACAAATACGGTTCCGACCTTTTTCCCGTCTAAAATCTCATAAAGTCCGTCTATATTTTTACCATTTGTTATTACCATATCAATTCCCGCAGCTGTTGCAATTTCTGCTGCATCAAGCTTTGTTATCATTCCACCGGTTCCACGGTTTGAGCCCACGCCGCCTGCAAGAGACCTGACAGAGCCAATATCCGTTACTCTGTCAATAAGCTTTGCGTCCGGGCTCTCGTGTGGGTCCTTGTCATAAAAGCCGTCAATGTCCGAAAAAAGAACAAGCAAGTCTGCATTTACAAACTCTGCAACTATGGCAGAAAGGGTGTCATTATCTCCAAATTCAATTTCCTCGACAGATATGGTATCGTTCTCATTCACTATAGGGATAATGCCCATTTCCAGAAGAGTATTAAATGTATTACGTGTGTTCCGCCTGCGTTTTTCTCCTGACACGTCATCACGGGTAAGCAAAATCTGCGCTACCGTATTGTTATACTCTGAAAAAAGCTTGTCATAAAGGAACATGAGTTCACATTGACCGACAGCTGCAACTGCTTGTTTGTATCTTGTTTCTGTTGGCTTTTCAGAAAGTCCGAGCTTTCCAACAGCCACACCGATTGCACCGGAGGATACAAGTATGATTTCCTTGCCGCTGTTATGAAGGTCAGACAAAATCATTGCAAGCCTGTCCATACAGTTTAAATTGAGCTTACCGGTTTCATAGGTAAGTGTTGATGTTCCTACCTTTACAACTATCCTTTGTGCATTTTTTATTTTGTCATATACGTTTTCCATTTTTTATACTACCCTTCCCCTGCTTTCGCCACTATAAAATGATTTTATATTTTCTGCAATTTCATCAAGAACTCTTACTCTTGATTCATAAGCTCCCCATGCCATATGGGGAGTGAGAATAACGTTATCAAAGCCCCTTAGTTTGTTATATGGATGGTCCGCACCAAAAGGCTCTACCATATATACGTCTATACCTATACCGGAAAGACGCCCTTCTAAAACTCCCTCTGCAATTGCCTCTTCGTCTGTAACTGCGCCTCTTGCCACATTTATGAGCACAGGTTTTTTTGTACACAGCTGAAGCTCTTCCCTGCCAAGCATTCCTTTTGTTTCAGGGGTGAGGGGTGTGTGAATGGAGATTATATCCGATTCTTTCATTAGTTCAGGCAAGGTCACAGAGTATTTGTCAGGGGTACGCCTTGTGTAAATAACACGGCAACCAAGTGCTTCTGCAACCTTTGCAACCTGACGTCCGATATTGCCCATACCTACTATACCCCAGGTTTTTCCAGAAAGCTCATTATATACAGGGCTAAGCATGTTTTGCACTCCGCTTTTTGTGTATGCACCGCTCTTTGAATATTTGTCATATTCTGTAAGATGACACGCAAGTGACAGAGCCATAGCTACTGTTACCTGTGCCACGCTGTTTGTTGAATATCCGCATACATTACAAACTGCTATACCCTTTTCCTTGCAATACTCCGTATCTATATTGTCAAAGCCTGTTGCTGTAACACATATAAGCTTTAACTTTTTTGCAAATTTAAGGTTGATTTCATTTAATTTTACTTTGTTAAGGATTACAACATCCGTATCTTTTATACGCTCTGCCACAAGCTCCTTTTCCGTAGTTTGAAAAACAACGGTTTTACCGAGCTCTTCAAAAACGTTGAACTTCATATCTGCACCAAGAGTTGCAGCGTCAAGGATTGTAATTTTCATGTATTCTTCTCTCCCATCTGTAAATCCATAAATAAGCAAAAAGGGATAGGGTACCTTCTCTTTAGTATCCTATCCCACATAAATCCAATTAAACAGAAAGCTTCTTTGCAAGGTCAACAAGCTCATTTGGAAGTTTTTTCTTAAGAGAAAGTCCTTCTTCAATGCCTATATCCGTAATCTCGCCGTTTTTCATGCACACAATTCTGTTTGCCTTTCCTTGAAGCAAAAGCTCAACTGCATGCGCACCCATACGGCTTGCGGTTACCCTGTCCCTTACAGTAGGGCTTCCTCCTCTTTGAACGTGACCGAGGATTGTTGCTCTTGATTCCATTCCTGTCTTCTCTTCAATTTCGTTTGCAAGCTCTATTACTCCACCAATACCCTCTGCAACAACAACAATGCTATGTCTTTTGCCTCTCGCCTTGCTTGCAAGGATAGGTCTTATAACATCATCGTCAAAACTCCATTCATATTCAGGAACTATTACAACATCAGCGCCGCATGCAATTGCAGCATTTGCAGCTATGTGCCCTGCATTTCTTCCCATTACCTCGATTACAGAGCATCTGTCATGGCTGGCAGATGTGTCACGGATTTTGTCCACAGCCTCTATAACTGTGTTAAGGCATGTATCATAACCGATTGTATATTCTGTACAGTCTATATCATTATCAATAGTGGCAGGTATTGCAACAGTAGGAAGTCCTGCTGCACAAAGGTCCTTTGCGCCGCGGAATGAACCGTCTCCGCCAATTACAACAAGGCCGTCAAGACCAAATACCTTTGCAATCTCATACGCCTTTTTAACTCCTGCGGGCTCCTTGAACTCAAGGCAGCGTGCTGTAAAAAGAGCTGTTCCTCCTCTTTGAAGCACGTCGGATACACTTCTTGCATCCATTTCCACCATGTCACCGTTCATAAGACCGTTATAGCCTCTTTTTATTCCCATAACTCTCAGATTATAATACGAGCCAACACGAACAACTGCACGCATTGCAGCATTCATACCCGGCGCGTCTCCACCGCTGGTCAGAACTCCGATTGTCTTGATTTTGTTTTCCATTTGCTTACAACCCCTTTAACAAGATTAATCTTTTGAGTAGTTCATAATTATAAGCTCCTGAGCCTTCTCGACCTCTGTCTGAGGTACGAGAATATCAAAAAAAGCATCATTATCATCATCAGCGGTTTTCTTTCTTGTCATAACAAGAATATTTTCTGTCTCAAGCATTTGCTTAACTTCCAGAGCAGCAGCTCTGCTCTTGACAAAATATATTACTATCCACATTCCGATTACACAGCCTTTCCGTCCCCCGTCAAAACTCATGTGATACTAAAATTTTACCATACCCAATATAGTATTCATTAGAATAATTTTATACCATTTTCTATAAAAAATCAATGTATATTTATGAACAAATTTAAACGTTATAAAAACTTATTTTAGTTATTTTGACTATTTTTCAATAACATTTTCCTCACCAAACAACGCACAGAGTGCTTTTTTACAGTCTCCGGACAAATTGAGCGAATAATTTTCAGGCGTAGAAACGTATTTTTTTGTATCCTCAAAATACAAAATAACCGGTATATTTCCCCTGCTTCCTGCAGAAATCTCTGCAAGGCTTCTTATTTTGTCGGCGGAATCAGACCTTGTTCTTATATATACCTTCGAAACAGACGAAACATCCACATCGTCAAGAAGTATTACCTCCTCAACCGTAACACGCGGTTTTTCATCCGACCTGATTGTCGCACTTCCCTTTATGAGTACAGCCTCACCCTGTTCAAGCTTATTATAAAAGGATTTATAGATTTTCGGAAATACTATGGCTTCAATTGTTCCTTCTGCATCCTCAATTTCAAGAAACGCCATCTGTGCACCGCTTTTGGTGGTTTTAACCTTCTTTGAACTGATAATTGCACATAAGGTTACCGAGTCTCCGTCACGCACACCGTCACCCACCTGAGAATAGTTTCCGTCCTCGTCCTTTTCTGCAGAGGAAAGAATTTTATATATATTATCCTTGGTAAGCTTTTTTACCTTTTCTGCGTATTCGTCCATGGGATGACCTGTGAAATATATACCGGTCATATCCTTTTCCATTTCAAGAAGCTCACGTCTGTCAAACTCCGGCACATCAGGATATGCAATTTCAAAATCCGGCTGAGAGGAGCCGCCCATATCAAAAAGAGTTATCTGCCCATCAATATTATTTTTCTTGGATGCTGAAATTCCGTCAAGTGCGCTGTCAAAAACCGCCAGAAGCTGTGAACGTTTTACACCCATAGAATCAAAGGAGCCGCACATAATTAAGGATTCAAGTGCTCTTTTGTTTAAATATTCTCCTGCCATTCGTTCAAGAAAATCTGTAAAGCTCCTGAATTTCCCGCGTCTTTCCCGCTCCTCAACAATTCTTTCAATTACGGCTTTTCCTACATTTTTCACGGCAGAAAGTCCAAATCTTATTCCACCCTCGCTGACGCTGAATGAGTCGTAGCTTTCGTTTATGTCGGGTGGGAGTCTGTCTATGTTCATTTCTGTGCAGTTTCTTATATAACCATTAATTTTACCCTGGTCGTCCACAGAAGAAATAAGCGCCGCCATAAACTCCTTTGGATAAAAGGTTTTAAGGTAGGCTGTCCTGTATGCCACAACTGCATATGCTGCTGCGTGAGATTTGTTAAACGCGTAGTTTGCAAAGTCGCTCATTTCGTCAAATATTGAAGCGGCAGTTGCCTCGTCTATGCCACGTCTTATACAGCCCTCTATAATTATGTTTCCATTTTCATCGTCAAGTCCGTATATAAAGTTTTTTCGTTCAATTTCCATTTGTGCCGCTTTTTTCTTGCTTATGGTACGGCGCATGGAGTCGGCTTTTCCAAGAGAATATCCTGCAAGCTCTCTTACAATCTGAAGCACCTGCTCCTGATATACCATAAAGCCATAGGTCACGTTCAGGATGTTTTCAAGCAATGGGTGCTTGTACTTTATATCTTCGGGATGTTTTTTGTTATGAATATAGTTATGTCTTTGATTCATGGGACCCGGACGGAATATGGAAATTCCCGCAATTATATCCTCAAGGCAGTCAGGCCGAAGCTCCTGCATAAAGGCTTTCATTCCGTCACTTTCAAGCTGAAAGACACCGTCTGTATTCCCTGAAGAAATCAGCTCATACACTTCCGGAAGATTATAGTCAATCTTTGTCATATCAAGCTTTATTCCGTGAGTCTTTTCTACAAGGCTTACGGCGTTGTCAATAACGGTCAGGTTTCTGAGACCTAAAAAGTCCATTTTGAGAAGTCCAAGCTCCTCTACCGTATCCTTTGTAAACTGTGTTGTTACAGCGTCCTTACCGCTGTATACAGGCATATAGTTTGTAATAGGCTCTCCCGTAATTACAACGCCTGCGGCATGAGTTGACGCATGCCTCGGAAGTCCCTCAAGTGCTCTTGAAACAGTTATGAGCTCGTGAATTTCGCTGTTTGTATCGTACAGATTTTTAAGCTCGGGACTTTTCTTAAGAGCCTCGTCTATGGTAATGTTCAGGTCGTTTGGTATAAGCTTTGCAACTGTATCTCCGCTCGAATATGGCATTGCAAGTGCACGTGCAACATCACGGACTACAAGCTTTGCCTTCATTGTACCAAAGGTTATAATCTGGCAGACTTGTTCTTCTCCGTATTTTTGGGTAACGTAATTAATTACCTTTTGTCTG
>CAZWCO010000028.1:0-10415 GCA_964632665.1 uncultured Lachnospiraceae bacterium
TTATCGTATCCTTGCTTATAAGTCCCTTTTCTTCTGCTGCACAAATCATGTTATAAGCCGTTCTTGTTTTTATTGAGCCGCCTACGTTTAAGCCCTCAAATTTAACATAAATATCTGCACAGTTTTCGGGAACAATCCGGTTTAGCTTTATTATGGGAGTGTTACCCATAGCCTCCAGAATATTATTATATATCATATTTCACCACTCAATTCCTTGTCAATAGCTTCTGCAGCTCCTTTGCCGGCACCCATAGCAAGAATTACCGTTGCCGCACCCGTAACTGCATCTCCGCCTGCGTACACATGCTCTTTGCTTGTCTTGCCTGTGAAGTCGTCTGCTACTATACAGCCTTTTTGGTTTGTTTCAAGACCGGGTGTGGTCTTTTTAATAAGTGGGTTTGGTGTCTGACCAATTGCAATTATAGCTGTGTCAATTTCTATGGTGTGTTCAGAATTCGGTATTATAACCGGTCTTTGTCTTCCACTTGCGTCAGCCTCTCCAAGCTCCATAGATACAGCTTCAACTGCCGTCAGCCAGCCTTTTTCGTCGCCAACAAATTTTGTGGGACTTTCAAGAAATTTAAAGATTATTCCTTCTTCTTCTGCGTGAGCGATTTCTTCTTTTCTTGCTGGAAGCTCGTTCTTACTTCTTCTGTAAATTATATAAACATTTTCAGCTCCAAGACGTTTAGCGCATCTTGCAGCATCCATTGCCACGTTTCCGCCGCCGAATACAGCTACGTTTTTGCCTACATATACAGGAGTGTCATATTCAGGGAATTTATATCCCTTCATGAGATTTATACGTGTTAAAAATTCGTTTGCTGAGTATACACCGTTTAAGCATTCTCCATCAATCCCTAAGAAAGAGGGAAGACCTGCGCCTGTGCCGATATATATTGCCTCAAAACCGTTATCCTCTATAAGCTCATCAACTGTTACGGTTTTGCCTACAATCACGTTTGTTTCAATTTTTACACCAAGGCTTTTTAAGGACTCAACTTCCTTTTTAACAATTTCCTTTGGCAGACGAAATTCCGGTATGCCGTACACAAGTACGCCACCGGCTGTATGAAATGCTTCAAAAACAGTTACCTCATATCCTTTTTTCGCAAGGTCTCCTGCAGCAGTAAGGCCGGATGGGCCGGAGCCTACAACAGCAACCTTTTTGCCGTTCGAAACAGGTGTTTGTGGTGTACTCTCTGGATTTTCCATGTGGGTATCTGCTACAAAACGCTCAAGTCTGCCAATGGCAACGCTTTCGCCTTTTATTCCTCTTACGCACTTTGATTCGCATTGCCTTTCCTGAGGACAAACTCTTCCGCAAACTGCAGGGAGTGAGTTGGTTTCTTTTATTTTATCATATGCTGCTTCAAAATCGCCGTCCGCAACATACTGTATAAACTCCGGAATTTTAACCTGTACCGGACATCCGCTCATGCAAGGCTTATTTTTACAGTTAAGACATCTTTTTGCTTCGTTGATTGCCATTTCCGCTGTATAACCTGTTGTTACCTCAAGAAAATTCTTGTTACGGACGCATGGCTCTTGTTCGGGCATGGGAGTCTTTTGTGGACTGTTATTTATCATATGCTTTATACCTCCGTTTTGATTACTGTTTGGCAAGTCTGCAGCTGCCCTCTGCAAATGAATGTTGTTCATGCTTTTTAAACATTTGCTGCCTGTTCATTGCAAGGTCCCAGTCGATGAGATGACCGTCAAAATCAGGACCGTCCACGCATGCAAATTTTGTTTCTCCGCCTACGATTACGCGGCAACCTCCACACATGCCTGTTCCGTCAATCATAACAGGGTTCATGCTGACTGTTGTTGGAATGTTATATTCTTTCGTAAGGTTGCATACAGCTCTCATCATCATAAGAGGGCCTATGGCAATTACCTCGTCATATTTTTCTCCGTTGTCAAGAAGATTTTTCAGCATATCTGTAACAAAGCCTTTTGTGCCGTTTGAGCCGTCATCGGTTGTAATAATAAGCTTTTGAGATACCTTTTTAAGTTCTTCTTCGAGTATAACAAAATCGGCATTCCTGAAACCTGCAATAAGATGTACCTCTGCACCCAGGGCGGCAAGCTTTTTTGCCTGTGGATACGCAATTGCTGTGCCAAGGCCGCCGCCGATTACAGCAACCTTTTTCTTGCCCTCAAGGTTTGTTGGCATACCAAGAGGTCCGGCAAAATCAAGGATTTCCATACCGGTCTCGTATTTTTCAAGGTCGCGGGTGGTTTTTCCTACCACCTGAACAATAATTGTGACCGTTCCTTTTTTTCTGTCAAAGTCTGCAATTGTAAAAGGTACACGCTCGCCTTTTTCGTCAATTCTAAGTATTATAAATTGTCCCGGCTCTGCCTTTGCGGCAACTGCCGGAGCCAGAATTTCCATCAAAAAAACTTGACTGTTAAGGTTTTCTTTTTTTACTATCTTGTAACTCATTTTAATTACTCCGATTTCCAAATAAAAGTATAGAAAACATTATAACACAAAAAAGTACCCATTTCAACATTAAATTAAAATTAAGGAAATTTACACAAAAAAATACCATGCAGGGTACATTCCTGCATGGTATTTTGAATTATTTGTTTGCTGATAATTTCTTTGTAACAACAAGTGTAACAAACATAAGAGCAAATGCGATAGGAAGGACAATATACACGTTTTGAACAAAACCTGCAATTATGTAACTGATGAAAGAAACACCTGCAGCTAACATTGCGTAAGGAATTTGAGTTGAAACGTGTTGTATATGGTTGCACTCTGCACCGGCAGATGCCATAATCGTTGTATCGGATATAGGAGAAATATGGTCTCCGCATACTGCGCCTGCAAGTGAAGCAGAAATGCTTATTACAAGAATTTCACTCATTTCAGGGAAGATGGCAATTATAATCGGGATTAAAATACCGAAAGTACCCCAGCTTGTACCTGTTGCAAATGCAAGACCAAGCGAGATAAGGAACATAATTGCCGGGAGTAGTGAACTTGCAGCTGCATGACCTTGAACAAATTCTGCAACAAAGTCGCCTGCGCCAAGACTGTCACGGCAGAAGCCGCTGAGTGTCCATGCAAATGTAAGGATAAGGATTGGAGCAACCATTGCCTTAAAGCCTTCTGGAATACTGCTTGCAAATTCCTTAAATGATATAACTCTTCTTGGTATGTACAAAAGGAAAGTGATTACAAGTGCTACGAATGAGCCAAGTACAAGTCCTACTGATGCATCGCAGTTTGCAAAAGCTGTTACAAAAGATTCGCCTTCAAAGAATCCACCTGTGTAAACCATAGCTGTAATGCAGCTAATGATAAGTACAAGAACAGGGATCACAAGGTCAAACACTCTACCCTTTGAAGAAACCTTTGTTTCATCAACCGCTTCTTTTTCAAGACCGCCGAAAAGGTCGCCTTCCTCTGCAAGCTTTTCTACCTTTTTCATTGAGCCAAAATCAAACTTCATCACGGCAAGCATAATAAGCATGAATATTGTAAGAAGTGCATAGAAGTTATAAGGAATAGCTTGTATAAACATCTTAAAGCCGTCAATTGCTGTGCCCTCTGTAGAAGAAGTAACAGCTGCAGCCCATGAAGAAATAGGAGCTATAATACAAACAGGAGCCGCTGTTGCGTCAATTATGTATGCAAGCTTTGCTCTTGAAATTTTAAACTTGTCTGTAACCGGCTTCATAACACTTCCGACTGTAAGACAGTTGAAGTAGTCGTCAACAAATATAAGAACGCCAAGTGCAACGGTAGAAAGCATTGCGCCTGTCTTTGATTTTATTTTTTTACTTGCCCATTTTCCGTATGCAGCAGAGCCTCCGGCTTTGTTCATTACAGAAACCATAATTCCAAGAATTACAAGGAAAATGAGAATTCCTATGTTCCACGAATCTCCAAGCTTTTCAGTCATCTGCGAGAAGATAGAAGTGAGTGTGTCGATAATTCCGAAATTTGAACTGATAAGAGCGCCGGATACAATTCCTATAAACAGGGAGGTGTATACCTCTTTTGTAATAAGCGCAAGGACAATTGCAATAACCGGAGGAAGAAGTGACAACCATGTAGCATAATACTTGCTCTTGGGTTCTTCCTCTGTTTCTTCAGCAGGTGCTTCGATCTCTGTTTCCTCTATTGCTACGACTGTGTCATCTGCCGCTTCTGCGTCAGCAGTCTGGACGACCTGTACATCGGCTGCTGCGCTATCTCCTGTTGCATGGACTGCAAAAGGCATCATGTATGCAAATATAAGCATTGCAATAATCATGAAACCAAATAGCTTTTTTGTCTTTTTGTGCATAAGTTAAAAACCTCTTTTCTAAATATACTTAGAAAAATGATATCATGACGTCAAATTATTTTCAATATACATTTATACCAAAAAAAAAGAATGCTATATGTACCTTTTGTCAATAGAAATCGAAATTATTTTGTAAATAAACCAAATATTGTTTTTTATTAAAAAATGTTATTGACAAATAAACAATAATTTAGTATAATCAATCGTAGTATATAATTATGAGTTAAACTCATTTTTGAACATAGAAAAGGAGAGAAAATCATGAAAAAGATTATTTCATTGGCATTGGCAGCTATTATACTTTCATCATCTGTTGCTATTGCTGCGTATCCTGCGCCTACAACGAAAACAGCCATGCTTACAGAACTTGGAATAACAGATCCTGCAATCCAAGACTCAATTGACACAACTATCGGTCATAATGTTAAAGCTGATATAAAAATAAAAAAGAATGGTGCAGCAACATATGTTGATGGTCCGGTAAATATTTTAAGAAACAACGGAGAAGGATATCCAAAGTTTGATTTTATTGCAGAGTTTGATATGTCAAGCGTAAGAAATCTTTTGGAGGATTACATATCAAAAGGAAAGAGCTGGCTTTCTGGAGACCCTACTCCTACACCAGTTGATGTTGAGGCTGGACTTGAGGCTGTAGCAGTTTCCGGTGAGTTTACAATTACTATCAGCTATCCTAACCAGCTTGTGGTTCCGGCAGATTTTGTGACGGGCACAACACTTTATGGTTTCTCAACCGAAACAGCCAATGTGTTTGAAGAGGTTTCAAGAGTAGAAACTACGGCTGGAAATAACACCACTCTCACGATTGTGGTAAAGGTTAAAGACAGTATAACATGTGGAGCTCTTCGTGCAGCAAATGCACTACCTGATTTTACTCTTGAATGTGAGGGAGCACAAACAACAGCTGACAGACAGTACAAGGTAAACGGTACAGTTACCGGCTATGTGGAAATTGGAAGTACAACAGACCCTATCTCAACGATAAATTTCAATGCTGTTCAAAGAGGAACTACAAGCGATGCAACACTTAACGCAGTTGCAAATGTTTCTAAGAAAACAGGCGAGCAGACTGGTAGTACCATCGGTGCAGGTATAACAATTATGCCTGGTGGAGTGCCTGTTGCTTCGAGCGATACATCTGTAAGCGTAATATTTAGCATAAACGGGGATCATTCATGTGTTGACGCAATCGAAAACACAACCGGTCCTGTGAATGTTAACTTTGATAGTATTGTAGTGCCGGAGAGAGAGTACCTCACATTTGAAGGATGGTATGCAGATGCTCAATTTACACAAAAGCTTAGCGGCGTAAGAGAATTTACTGCTGATACGGTTGTATATGGTAAATATGTTTTGACAGATGCTCCCGATGTTTTTGAAAGTGACAGTCATAAGGTTTATATCAATGGCTATCCTGATGGAACAGTTCAGCCTTATGGAAATATAACTCGTGAAGAGGTTGCAACAGCACTTTACAGACTTCTCAAAGAGGATGTGCAGGCTTCAATTACAACAGAAGAAAATAACTTTACAGATGTAGAAGCAGGCAGATGGTCAAACAAGTATGTATCATCAATGGCTAATGCCGGATATATTAAGGGTTATGAAGACGGTTCATTCAGACCGGCTAATCCTATTACAAGAGCAGAGTTCGCTGCCCTCGTTTTGAGATTCTTTAGTATTGCAGATGATACCAAGATTGGTAATCCGTTCATAGACATATACGGACATTGGGCAGAGGAGTCAATTGTTGCTGCTAATAAGATGTTTGTTGTTAACGGATATGAAGATGGTTCATTCAGACCTGATGCTTATATCACAAGAGCTGAGGCGATGGCAATAATTAACAGAATTACGGTTCGTCGTCCAACAGACGCTTCGTTTACTGGTGAATATAAAGAATGGCCTGATTCACAGAATACAGACTGGTTCTATGAAGATGTTATAGAGGCTACTAACGGTCATGGTTTTGAAAGACTTGATAATATCATGACAGAAGCTTGGGTAACAGAAACAGCAGAATAATAAAAAACGGCTGTTGCGCAAAAAGCGCAGCAGCCATTTTTTGAGGACTGAATGAGTTTAGATGCAGAATGCACCAAACGAAGTAAAATGCGTGTTTATCCGCATTTTGCTATACCCGAAGGCGTACGATTGTACGTCGAGTGGTGAGTTTGGTGTGTAGTTCAAATGTATAGAGTTAATGGAAATCCGCAAAAAATTGCGGATTTCGTCATTTGTTATATAACAAATATAATTAAAAATACGTTTAATACAACTTGGAATACATTTGAACGGTCTGCGCTAAAGGCGACAGTCCGGCCTTTTTGTTAATCCTTCTCACAGCCGCATCCGCAGCCTGGGTTGTTTTCGTCAAGGTCACATTTCTCCGGTGGGAAAAATTCGTCAACCGGGAAACTGATTCTTTCAAATAAATCACATGGGTTGTCGTCTGTTGCTCCTACACACTCTTTATTTGGTATACAGAAGTCAAATGACGGAATAAGTAGCTGAACGCGTCTTTCAAGCTTGATAATTGAGAATATACCAAGGGATACATACACCCTTTTTCTTTCTCCGCCAAGGATAAGATTGTCGTCAAATACTCTGCAAACAGAGTCGGGAACGCTTGAAAGGTCAAAGGAATCGTCACAGCAGCATTTTTCATTTACTTCTACAATTTTAGCGCCAAGTGCAATTGGTTCTACAACCTCAATAACAGCCTTTGGCATGTTTGTTTTCTTCCAGAGCTGAGAGTCAAAGGCGTCCTCTTTGTAGTTAGATGAGAATGTTTTTGCGTTGCCCTCTGAACCAAATAAAATTACTTTTTTGTCAAATGTTGCAAGACCTTCAACCTCTGTTGGTCTGCCAACGCCTGTAAATGCTGCAAGAGTAATTTTAAAGAAGTATTTCAGGTCTACTGAATAGAAGCCTCTGTTAAAGGGGACAGCCTCTACATCTGTTGACCGTTCAAAACCCAATATGTTATTAGGGTATCAAGGTAGTAGCACAGGAAATAACATTTCATATTGCATTATCTTATTGGTTAAGAATTAAATTAGTATGTTTTGTAGCTGGAAAATAGAAAAGATACAATAATTACATAGAAATACGATTGGATAAACCTGATCGTATTTTTTTATATTATCTATTGACTTTTGTTAACAAATATGATAACATATTAATATAAAGTTATTGGAGGGATAGTATGGCTGATATAATTGAAAAACGCAATCAGATAATTTCGCAGTTAATAAGTGCAAGATTGTCTCAGAATATATCACAAAGTGAATTAGCAGCAAGGCTTGGAACTAATCGTTCTAATATATGCAGGCTTGAAACGGCAAAATACAGCCCTTCAATAGATTTTCTTATAAAAGCTGCAGATGCACTTGGTTTAGATTTTGATGTTATGCTTAGAGAGAGGAGTGAAGAAATGTCGGATGTATATGAATTAAGATTGTACGATGAAACACTGATGATATTCAATTTGTTTGAAAAAGGATTGGAAGGCTTAGTCAGCGAAGTTTTATATGTGAATGAGGAGAAAAAACATCTTTTGCCATTAGATATGGTGATTTCGAATACCGGAATAATTAAATGGCTGAAAAGACGTGTTATTCCTAAAAATCGCAGGTTTGTAGATGAGATTTTAAAGACACTTGGTTTATCTGCTAACGACACAAAGGGGATAATAGATGTATGCAAGGGGTTATCTCTTAATGATAGTTTTTGGGTTGTACCAAAAGATTTTAACGGAAAGTTCAAAGATTATAATCTTTACGAGAATCGTTTTTCTGAAATTTTATCCCTTGTAGCATATACAGGAACAGGACATTCCCATAAAGCGTTCACTACATCTCCGGAACTTACAACAAATGGTATGCTTCCTAAAGCTTGGCGTTTTATTGGAAATGATGGAATATATCTATATAAAGGTGGAACTGATGGTGCTGCAAATACAGGGAATGAACCGTACAGTGAATATTATGCAAGCCAGATTGCAGAAGTAATGGGACTTGAGAGTGTCAAGTATGAGCTTGAAAACTGGAAGGGAATATTGGCTTCAAAATGTAAGTTGTTTACAGATATTGATACTGCTTTTGTTCCTGTTGGGAGAATTGTTACAAATGGTGGAATAGCTGCTTGTTTAAAATATTATAAAGAACTAGGTAATATTTTTTATGAGCATTTGAAAAGTATGCTTGTGTTTGATGCAGTGATATATAATGAAGACAGACATTTCGGTAATTTCGGAGTTTTGAGAAATAATCATACCGGAGAAGTGTTTGCACCTGCACCTGTATTTGACAATGGATTGTCGTTGTTTAATTTTGCTATGCCGGAGGATTTTAATAATCTTGAAGAATATGCAAGTACAAGAACAACACCTTATGGAGTGTCTTTTGAAGCAATTTGTTCAGAAGTCATAGGTAAAAAACAGTTGATGCAGCTTAGAAAATTAATTGGATTTAAATTCAAAAGACATAAAACAATTAACTTACCTGAGGAAAGATTAATCGTAATTGAGCAACAAATTCAAAAGAGGGTAATTCAGCTTATGAATTTACCAAATAATTCCATAATATGATTGTAGGTATAATCAGCATGGCCGGATGCATCTTATGCTGAACTATGGAGAATGTATAGGTTTAATTTAAAATTTGAAAATCGGAAGATTTTCTCTATATTCTCCTATAGCTCAGTCGGCAGGGCATGTAACCGTTAACCAGATAAATGTTATTCAATATAGCAACGTCCAATTGGGCGTTGTTTTTTTGTGTGGAGTGAAGTAATTTATAATTGTGATTTTAATAATATTAGCAATGATGAAATGGAAATACCATTTGCAGCAAGTTGGTTTATTGACAATGGCATAGATGTAGTTAGCGTCAAGGATAAAAAAAGAGACTTTAAAAAAGAAAAAAGTGAGATTTTAAACAAATATGGAATATATATAAATTGATAGCGCCTGTAAAATACAGGCGTTATTTTATGGAAAAATTACTATTATAAATCATTTCACTGCTAAAATCTTGTTAATTGACAAAAGGACAAACTAATAGATCATATAAATATTCAGAGGTGATTTCATATGACAGATATTAAATTTGATATAGTACATTATAACAGGAAAGGAGAAGAAATAGATTTATTTTTGACTGAAAATAAAATGCACATAAAAGAAATTGTAGAAAAAGTAATTAATGCTACTTTGCAATGATAAAATTTGCGTTATCTGTAGAAGAGTGTTATAATGTGTTCAGATAATGCAATATGAAATCTTTTGAGAAAAGGAGGTCGTATTGTGAACAATAATAATCGGACAGCTATTTATGTAAGACTGTCAAAAGAGGATTTAAACAGCGGAGAAAAGGAGAGTGAGTCGATACAAAATCAAAAATCAATGCTCATTGATTATGCCGCAAGAAATCGTTGGGCGGTATATAATATTTATTGTGATGAGGATTACAGCGGCGCATATTCGGGTGCTGAAAATACACGTCCCGAATTTAACAAAATGATAGATGACGCAAAAAACGGTAAATTTGATATTATTCTATGCAAAAGTCAGTCGAGATTCAGCCGTAATATGGAGGTTATAGAACAGTATATTCATGGACGTTTTGCTGAATGGGGAATACGTTTTGTAAGCCTTATAGACAATGCTGATACAGAGGTTAAAGGTAACAAAAAAGCACGGCAGATAAACAGTCTTATAAATGAATGGTATTTAGAAGATTTATCTGAAAACATTAAGGCGGTTTTTCGCGATAAAATGAAACGAGGTGAATATCTTGCTTCTTTTCCGCCCTATGGATATTCTAAAAATCCTGATAATAAAAATCAGCTTGTTGTTAATCCTAAAACTGCAAGCGTGGTAAAACAAATATTTCATTGGCATTCTGAGGGGTATGGGGCGGCGAAAATAAGCCGTATGTTAAACGACAGAGGAATTCCAAATCCACGTAAGCAACAAGAGATAGATGGGCTTCGTAAAACATATTTCTATTCTCCGGACGAAAAAGGGATATGGAGCACTACAACAATAGGTGACATTCTCAACAACCGTGTATATTGTGGTGA
>CAZWCO010000029.1:0-10116 GCA_964632665.1 uncultured Lachnospiraceae bacterium
CAGCGGCTCGGATAAATCCCAACGAGCTACCAACTGCTCTACTCCGCGATATATTATTTTTTTGACTTCCCCTTTTGCTCATAACCCGAACGGGTTATCTTTCCTCCGGAAAGCCGCCTTGCAGTTACCAAAAATTGCTGCGCACTCTGGTGCTTGCACTTTTTGACTGCTACGGAATTTCTCCATCGCCTTTATCTGCCATCGGCAGCGGCTCGGATAAATCCCAACGAGCTACCAACTGCTCTACTCCGCGATATATTGGTTGCTGATATCTTTACAGCTATTAAATTATATCACAACATCAAAAAAATGTCAACCCTTTTTTCCACTTTTTTAAAATGTCATGAAATTCTTGGTATATTATATGCAAAAATTTGCAAGGCTATGCATGTATATTCACATATTGTATGAAAAATGTATGCAGGATAAAGATTTTTTTTGCAAATATCCGTTTTTTCCAAAATTATCTTGTAAATTTATTTTTAAGAATATATAATATAATGGTTGAAATTTAAAAGGAGTATTGTTTATGACCAAAAGAGAAGATATAAGAAATATTGCTATTATCGCTCACGTTGACCACGGAAAAACTACACTTGTAGACGCAATGCTTGCCCAGAGCGGCACATTCCGTGAAAATGAAAAGGTTGATGAAAGAGTTATGGACTCAAACGACCTTGAAAAAGAGCGCGGCATTACAATTCTTGCAAAAAATACATCCCTATATTATAAAGGAACAAAAATTAACATTATTGACACACCGGGCCACGCAGATTTTGGCGGCGAGGTGGAAAGATGTCTTGAAATGGTAGACGGAGTTCTTCTCCTTGTTGACGCATTTGAAGGGTGCATGCCTCAAACAAGATTTGTTCTTTCAAAGGCTCTTGCCCTGAATCTTCAGCCTATCATTGTAGTAAACAAGGTTGACCGTCCAAACGCACGACCATACGAGGTTGTGGACGAGGTGCTTGAACTGTTTATTGACCTGGGTGCTACTGACGAGCAGCTTGACACACCTGTAATATACGCTTCCGGCCGTGACGGCTGGGCAACTGCCGAATACAACCCTGAACGACCAAATTCAGACCTGACAGAAATGTTTGAGCTTATTGTTAATGCCATACCTTGCCCAAAGTGTGAGGATGACGGGCCGTTCCAGATGCTTGTATCAAATATTGACTATGACGAGTACACAGGCCGTATAGCAGTTGGAAAAATACAGAGAGGCAGCATTGAAACAGGCGCGCGCCTTGCAATTTGCCGCGAAAATGACAAGGTGGACTACGGAAAGGCAACAAAGCTTTTTACCTTTGAGGGACTTATGAAAACACCTTGCGATAAGGTTGGCGCAGGTGACATGGTTGCCATCTCCGGTATGGCTGACATAAACATAGGCGAAACACTTTGCTCACCGGATAAAATAGACCCCCTGCCATTTGTTAAGATAGACGACCCTGTACTTTCCATGACATTCAGCGTAAACGACAGCCCATTTTCAGGGAAAGAGGATAAGTTTGTTACATCACGTCACCTTCGTGACAGATTGTTCAGGGAGCTTGACTCAAACGTTGCACTCCGTGTCAGCGAAACAGACACGACAGAAAGCTTTACTGTTTCCGGCAGAGGCGAGCTGCACCTTTCCGTGCTCATTGAAAATATGAGACGTGAGGGATATGAATTTCAGGTATCAAACCCTGTTGTAATTTATAAAACAATTGACGGTGTCCTTTGCGAGCCAATAGAAAGACTTACAGTTGACGTACCGGACGAATATACAGGCGTTGTAATGGACAGCGTTATTAACCGCAGAGGAGAAATGACAAACATGTCCCCTACCGCCCAGAATTATACAAGGCTTGAATTTTTAATTCCATCAAGAGGACTTATCGGTTACAGAAATGAGCTTCTTACAGCTACAAAGGGTACAGGAATTGTAAACAGTATTCTGGAAAAATATGAAGCCTTTAAGGGCGACATTACAGGCAGAACACGAGGCGCTCTTATTGCCTGGGAGGACGGAGAAACAATAACCTACGGACTTTTTAACGCACAGGAGAGAGGCACACTCTTTATCGGCCCCGGCGTAAAGGTTTACGAGGGCATGATTGTTGGAGAAAATGCAAGACTTGAGGATATTGTTGTAAACGTATGTAAGAGAAAGCACGCCACAAACACACGAGCCTCCGGCTCCGATGATGCACTTAGGCTTGTGCCTCCAAAGACACTTAGCCTGGAACAATGCCTTGAGTTCCTTGAAGATGACGAGCTTCTTGAAGTGACACCTCAGTCACTCAGAATGAGAAAAAGAATACTTAAAACAGACCTTAGAGCAAAAGCACGTTCAAAAAAATAGAAAAGGCAACGCCTTTTCTATTTTTCTATTTCTGCATTAAGTCTCGCCATCCTCTCATCCAGGAACGACACAATATTTGCACAGTCATTAAGCTCCTCACTAAGCTCTGCCGGTACATCAGAATTATATTTATATCTCATTTTATGTTCAAGGCTTGCCCAGAAGTCCATGGCAATTGTCCGTATCTGGATTTCTACCCTTACATATTCCATTCTTGAAGAAAGATATACAGGCACCTCAACAAGCATGTGGTAGCTTCTGTATCCGCTTTGCTTCGGGTTTGCAATGTAATCCTTGACACGAAGTATTTTTATGTGTTTCTGCGCTTCTATAACAGTTGCAATTCTGTAAATATCACTTGTAAATGAGCAGATAATTCTGATACCTGCTATATCGTCAATGTACTTTACTGCATTCTCCCATGTGGGCTCCCAGCCTCGCTTTACAAGCTTTGCTGCAATGCTCTGTGGTGTTTTAAGTCTTGTTTTCTTGTGCTCTATGGGATCGGACATAGATCGTGAAATGAATTCATCGCTTATGGTTTCAAACATAACATTCATGCTTTTTAAAGCAGAGCTGTAATTTATAACCGCGTTATTATATGCCTCAGCAGACATATTTTCTAAGTTCATTTAATCCCGCCTTTCTATAAAAATCAAGCCACTATAAAAATTATACAATATATTTTTTTAAATTACCACCCCAAAACTCAAAAATTAATACTAATTTAACAATTAAAATACAATTGTCAAAATAACATAATTTTCACATAATTACACGAAATTTCTTCCGTAAATACAGAATATACTTAGTAGAGAATAAAATTACAGAGGTGAACGTACTAAATGCTATCTAAAAAGAAAATTATAATTCTGTCATGCGTTGCGGTTGCACTTATAGGTACAATTACCGGCTGCATAGCCATAAAGAACAGGAAAAACGCAAAGAATGACAGTGAAATTTCACTTTCAACAGTAACACGCGGAAATGTAGAGCTTACCATTTCAGGAAGCGGAACTGTCGAACCATACGAAAGATACGAAATTATTCCGCTTGTAAACGGCGAAATAACAAGCTGTCCTTATGAAGTGGGAGATTACATAGAAAAGGGCGAGGTTGTTTATACCTTTGACGAAACAGACGCACGTCTGAGCCTTGAAAAGCAAAACAATTCTATGAAAAGGTCAACAATAACCTATAATGAAGCAATGGAAAACGCCGAAAAACTTACAGTAAAATCCCCTACCTCCGGAAGAATAAAGCAGCTTAACGTTACCGAGGGTGACGAAATAAGTGCAAATCAGGTTATTGCAACAATTATTGACGATGTTAACCTTAAGGTTACGGTGCCATTTAACAGCCAGCAGATTGCATACATCGCAAAAGGCGACACGGCAACACTTTCAAGCTCTTCACAAATGAGCAATTTTGCCGGCACGGTTACATATGTAGATTCCACACCATCTGCCGCATCTGACGGCTCAAGTGTATACTACGTTACAATTGAGTTTACAAATCCGGGTGCAATAACAAACGGAACAAACCTTGGTGCGCAGGTTAACGGACAGATAAGCCCCGGCTACGGAACAGTAAGCTATGGCGAAGAAAAACAGATTAAGGCAGAAACTGAAGGACGCATTTCAAAGCTGAATATCCAGCAAGGTGCGTATGTGGAAAAAGATTCAATTGTTGCAAAGCTTACAAGCGAAACTCTTCAAAACTCTCTTGAAAAGAGCAGACTTGAATATAGTGACGCAAAGCTTAACCTTCAATCTCAGCAAGACCAGCTTGACGACTACAGTATAACCGCTCCCATAAGCGGTACCGTTCTTACAAAGAACTCAAAAAAGGGAGATACAATTGACAAAACCAACTCATCTGTAAGCATGATGGTTATAGGCGATGTGTCAAAGCTCAAATTCTCTCTTATGGTAGATGAGCTTGATATAACCAAGGTATCAATAGGTCAAAAGGTAAAAATTACTTCTGACGCTGTTGAAAATACAGAATTTGAGGGCGAGATTACAAACATTTCCATGGAGGGTCAAGCCTCCAACGGTGTTACAACATACGAGGCAACCGTCACAATCGACAACCCGGGTGAGCTTAAGCCAAGCATGAACGTTGACGCAGTTGTTGTTGTAGAGTCTGCAGAAAATGTAACCCGCGTTCCATCAAGCGATATAAAAACTGCTATGGGTGTTTCCTACGTTTATGTACAAAGTGATAAAACCTCGGAAACTGACACGAAAAAGCAAGAAATGCCACAGAACGAAAGACCAAATCTCGAAGGCGGACAAATGCCTCAAGGCGAAAGACCAGACCTTGAAGACGGACAAATGCCTCATGGCGAAAGACCAAATCTCGAAGGCGGACAAATGCCTCAGGGCGAAAGACCAAATCTCGAAGGCGGACAAATGCCTCAGGGCGAAAGACCAAACCTCGAGGGCGGACAAACGTCTCAAGGTGAAGTAAACAAGGGTCAACGCGGAGGTATGCCGCAAAATACAGAGGATATTATATCAAGATTACCTGCCGCTCCCGAAGGCTTTGAAATTGCCGTTGTAGAAATCGGGGTTCAGGGTGACGACTATACAGAAATTATAAGCGGTCTTACCGTAGGACAAAAGATTTATAAACAGGAAACATCGTCAAACGGCTCAGGAGCTATGATGGGCGGTATGGCCGGCGGCATGGGCGGCGGCATGCCCGGTGGCATGGGCGGCGGTATGGCCGGTGGCATGGGCGGCGGTATGGCCGGTGGCATGGGCCGCAGATAATCGTAAGGAGGCCAATACATGATAAGGCTTGAAAATATAAAAAAGATATATAAAATGGGTGATACCGATGTTCATGCCCTTGACGGAGTTTCCTTACATGTTACACCTCATGAGTTTGTTGCAATCATTGGTCCCTCGGGCTCAGGCAAATCAACCTTAATGAATATGATTGGCTGTCTTGACGTGCCAACAAGCGGAAGATTCTGGATAGACGGTGTAGAGGGCAGTCAAATGAAGGATAATGACCTTGCGGCACTTCGAAGTGAAAAGCTTGGATTTATATTTCAGCAATATAATCTTCTTGCAAAGCTGACAGCCTATGAGAATGTGGAGCTTCCTCTCATTTATAAACAGATACCGGCTTCCGAGCGTTATACACTTGTTAAGGATGCACTTACAAAAGTAGGGCTCTGGGACAAGGCAAAGCATAAACCTTCCGAGCTTTCGGGAGGTCAGCAGCAAAGGGTTTCAATTGCAAGAGCTCTTGCGGGAAAGCCTGCTCTTATCCTGGCAGACGAGCCTACGGGTGCTCTTGACTCTAAATCCGGCATGGAAATAATGCAAATGCTCCATGACCTTCACAGCGAGGGAAATACCATTATAATAATCACTCACGACCTGAGTATTGCAAAACAGGCAAAAAGGATTATTACAATCAGGGACGGTCTCATAGTAAGTGATGAAGATAATCAAAGCTTCAACACAGCAAAAACAGAGGAGGCAGAGGATATATGATATTTATAAGATACAGTCAGGCATTTAAAATGTCCATGAAAAGTATCCTCAGCAATAAGGGTCGCTCTGCTCTTACAATGCTCGGAATAATAATCGGTGTTGCATCGGTTATTATACTTACGGGAATTGGCGGCGGAACAACAAAATCCATAACCGATTCAATCTCTTCTATGGGTACGGGAAGAATAACTGTGAGCATGTCAAGAGGCAGAGGCTCATCAAGGTATATTGATGTGGACGATATGGTAGCCTACGCAGAAGAAAATTCCGATTTGGTAAGTCACATGTCTCCATACCTTACAAGCACCGTAACGGTTAAGAACGGTACTGAAAACACTATAACATCTCTCAATGCCTGTAACCAGGATTACGAAAAGATAGGAAATCTGGAGCTTCAAAGCGGAAGATTTTTTTCGGACAATGACATAACCAACAGAAAAAAGGTTTGTATTGTAGGAACGTATCAGGTACAAGAACTATACGGAGGAATGGACCCTGTTGGTGAAAATATAAAGATAAACGGTACAGTCTTTGAAATAATCGGTGTGTATGAAGAACAGGGTGACTCAACCGAAACAAGCGCGGACAATACAATTACTATCCCTTATACAACCGCAATGCGTTTCTTAAAGACAAAAAATATTCAAACCTTTTATCTGTATGCCACAGATGAGGGAAATGTAGAATATGTTACAGACCATGTGGAACAGTATATTACCAAAAAGCTTGGTACAAGTGACGGGTTTAACGTATCAAACATGTCCTCTCTCCTTGACACAATGGATGAAATGACAGGCACAATGACAACAATGCTTGCGGGCATTGCAGGAATTTCCCTTATTGTAGGCGGAATTGGAATAATGAACATTATGACGGTGTCTGTCAGTGAGAGAACACGCGAAATTGGTATAAGAAAGGCAATTGGTGCAAGAACCACAGATATACTTCTACAGTTTTTAATTGAATCGGTTGTTTTATCAGGCGTGGGAGGAGTAATCGGAATAATTTTTGGTATAGGTATAGGGCTTGTCATAGACGCCGCTTCGGAAATTACCTACATAACACAGATAAACATGGTATTTTTGTCCTTTATATTCTCTCTTATGGTTGGAATATTTTTTGGACTTAATCCGGCAAAAAAAGCGGCAAAGCTAAATCCTATTGACGCACTCAGAAGCGAATAACCTGAAAGGAATGATAATATGAGAAAAATACTGCTCTTTCTTTTGACAGCACTTCTTATGCTTTCGGCGTCTGCTCATGCATATACAGACGTTTTAAAGGGTGATGACTACTACAGCGCAGTTGAAAAGCTTGGAGCTCTCGGAGTTATAAACGGGTATGAGGACAATACCTTCCGTCCCTCAGACCTTGTAACACGTGAACAGTTTTCAAAAATGACAGTTTGCGCAATAAATAAAGCTACAGATTCTCTTGCAATGGGAAGCTACACATGTAAATTTTCGGATGTGCCAAACGGACATTGGTCAATTCCTTACATAAATTACATCAGCAGCAAGGAAATCATAAAAGGTTATGCAGACGGAAGCTTTGGACCTGAAAATAATATAAACTATGCTGAAGCATCTACAATTCTCTGCAGACTCCTCGGATACACAGAAGAAACGGTCGGATATTTCTGGCCCACAAACTACACAAGCAAAGCAGACAGCCTGGGACTTCGTGTATCGTACAAGGACATATATGAACCCTTAAACAGGGCAGAAATTGCAAAGATGTTTGATATTGCTCTTTTTACAGATGTAAACCCCAATGCAAAATCTACTGATATCTTTACTTATGGAACCAACACCAGTCTCCTTGAGGCTGCCGGATACAAAGTGCTTGACGAATGCTTTGTAATTGCAACAGCAAGTGTGGATTCCACGCTCAGCTCCGACCAGATAAAAACATCGGAGGGGACATATAAATTAAAGACAGGGGCAGTTATGCCGCAGGCTGCAACTTACGGAATGATAGTCCTTGACGATGATGACAAGGTTATAATTTCGTCAACAACGCCTGTGTACTCAATGAATGTGGGAATAAGTAACGTTTTCGGAAACGAAATAGAGTATATTACAAACAGCGGATCAAAAGGTACTATGGAGCTTGACTCCACCTTTGAAACATATGTGGATTATATAAAGAAAGATTTTGCATCGGCTGCATCTTCAATTTCCTCCGGCACAGACGTAACATTCTACGGTATTGAGGAAAATTCATGGGATTACATGGTTGTAAATTCATTAAGCTCAGTCACACCTGTACTTGCATCTCATGATTACTCTGATACAGATACAAGCATGGAGGGCACAACCATAAACAAAACAGGTCTTATAGTTTACAGAAACGGAGACAAGGCAACACTTTCTGATATTTCGGCAAATGATGTGGTATACTATAACACTCGCACAAACATAATGGAGGTTTACTCCAAGAAGATTACAGGCATTTACTACGCAGCATATCCATCAAAGGCATATGTTAAGAGCGTAACCGTTGGCGGCAAGGAATACACCATCGGAACAGTATCAGCTGCAAACTCGCTTGGCGCATCATCAGGTGCATTTGAGATTGGCGATAAGGTAACACTATTACTTGGCAAAAATGACGAGATTGTGTTTGTAAAGTCCCTTTCTGGCTTTAATGAAAGTGAATATGGAATTTTGCTTTCATCAACTGTACAGGTAAAGAAAACAGGTGATGACGCAGGAAAGTCAGAATATATAGCCACAGTACTTATGAGTGACGGTGAAGAATACGAGTATGTGACAGACAAGCAATACGCAAGTTATGTAGGTGACCTTGTAAAGCTTAGCTTTGAGGGTGACGCTACAAAGCTTTCAAAAATCAACTACAATTCAAACGTTTACGGGGAATTTGACCCTACAGCCAAAACTCTTGGAGATAAAACTCTTTCCGACAACGTTATAATATTCCAGAAGCTTACGGAAAACACAGCAGAGGTTCTTGACATAAGAGTACTTAGCAAAACTAAGCTTGTTTCCGAGCAGGTGCTTAACATAGTTTCCGGAAACGGTTTCGGGGATATAGACATACTCTATGTGGAAGGACTTACTGACAGCGCATACACCTACGGAATTCTCACATCTACAGTAAAGCCTACGGGCGAAAGTACAAGAACAACCTACAATATAACTGTTGACGGAAAATCGGCTCAATATACAAGTGACGGATACATTTCAGTCTCTGCCGGACCTGTAAGATTTAAGCTTTCGGAAGGCAAGATTGACACAATCAATGCTCTTTATAAAATTGACTCGGCGGCAAAGATAGAGGCTCTTGACGGAACAAGAATAAAGCTTGGCGGAAAAACCTACGATGTTGATACAAACGTACTTGTGTATAACAAGACGGATATCTCAAAATATAGCCTCCTGTCATTCTATGAGCTTGAAAATTCAACAGTTAAATCAGTAACTATTTATTCTAATAAGTCAAAGTCCAATAATGGAACAATTAAGATGATTATAGTTACATATTAAAAAAGATGGAGATGTTTAAGGCATCTCCATTCTTTTTATAGGTTATATCCAAGCTCAAATGCCTTTAAGTTCATTTCAATAAACTTCTCGGGCACAGTTTCCTTAAGCGCCTTTATCCAGCTTTCCTTTGGCACATCTGCCTGCTTTGCAAGAACGCCTATAAGGACAACGTTTACGGCCTTGATACTGCCTGCTTTTTCCGCAAGGTCAGCCGCCTTTAAGGATACAAGGTCACATGCCTTTCCAAGCTTTTCCTCCAAATCCTGTGGGTACTCTGCCGCACCTGTAATTACAGGCATTGGGTTTATTTTCTGGGTATTAACAATCATTTTTCCGCCCTTTTTAAGATAAGGGAGTGCTCTGTACGCTTCAAGAAGCTCAAAGGCTAAGATTATATCTGCTTCGCCTTTGCCGATGATGGGTGAATAAACCTTATCAGCATACTTTACATATGTAACAACGCTTCCGCCTCTCTGGCTCATTCCGTGCACTTCTGAGACCTTTACATCATAGCCTCCGCCCATTGCAACGTTTCCAAGAATTCGGCTTGCAAGGAGTGTGCCCTGTCCGCCTACGCCAACTATCATTATATTCATAACTTATCTATTCCTTTCTGCAAAGCCTTACGCCTCTGTCTTTTCTATTGCTCCAAAGGGGCACACATTTGTACAAAGTCCACAGCCGTTACATTGATTTGCATCAATCTGAATTTTGCCGTCCACAACAGAAATTGCAGGAC
>CAZWCO010000030.1:0-10108 GCA_964632665.1 uncultured Lachnospiraceae bacterium
AAGCTTCTGGGAAAGGCTCTTTGCAACAGGTGCAAGTGAAAGAGAAGGCACAGGCTCGCCCTTTGGCTTACCCATATGTGAACAAAGGATAACCTTCGCACCGTTTTCAATAAGGTAGTTAATTGTAGGAAGTGCACCCACAATTCTGTTTTCGTCTGTAATATTTCCGTTTTCATCAAGAGGTACATTAAAGTCACATCTTACTAAAACCTTCTTGCCTGCAACGGCAATGTCTTCAACAGTTTTCTTATTAAACATTATATTTCCTCCATTTCTGTACTCTAATGGTATTTATTATTTATATTGTAACGCAAAACAAGGGGTTTTTCAAGATATTTTTAAAATTTTGCGGACTAAATTTACCCCTGTTTCTGTCAAATTTTTGTCAAATGTGCACTATTCAAAATAGGATTTTGTAAACTATGCAACATAAACGCCTTAATTTTTAGTGCAGTATGGTGAAAAAACAACAAATTATAAAAACTCTGTTGACTTTAGCGTGTTAAAGTGTTAAAATGATACCATAATAATTCGTTAAACGAAAGGATGTTTATTATGAAAAAGTTTTTATCAATTATTCTTGCAGGTATGATGGCAGTTGCCATGACAGCTTGCTCTAAAGCACCACAGGAACAGGCAGAATCAGATCTTGCCTACATAAAGGATAAGGGTGAAATGACAATAGGTATTACCCTCTTTGCTCCTATGAACTACGAAGAAGACGGCGAGCTTGTAGGCTTTGAAACAGAGTTTGCAAAAGCAGTTTGTGAAAAGCTTGGTGTTGAACCAAAGTTCCAGGAAATCAACTGGGATTCAAAGGAAGTTGAGCTTAACTCAAAGAACATTGACTGTATCTGGAATGGTATGACCATTACAGAAGAAAGAAAAGCTACAATGAGCATTTCAAGTCCTTATATGGAAAACAAGCAGGTTATGATTGTTAAAAAGGATAATGCAGAAAAGTATGCAGACAGCGTTAAGGATGCAAACATTGTTGCAGAAGCAGGCAGCGCAGGTGAAGAGCTTGGAACAACAGACGAGTTCTTTGCAGAAGGTAAGTTCACAGCAGTTGACTCACAAGCAAAGGCACTTATGGATGTAGCAGCAGGCACATCAGATATTGCAATTGTTGACTATGTAATGTCAATCGGTTCAATTGGCGAAGGAACAGACTTTGAAGACCTTGTAGTAGTTGATGGTAAGAGCTTCAATCCTGAAGAATACGGAATTGCTTTCAGACAAGGCAGCGATGTAACAGAGGCTGTTAATGCAGCTATGACAGAGCTTGCAGCAGAAGGTAAGCTTGACGAAATAGCAAAGAAATATAAGCTTGATGAGCTTATCATAGCAGAGTAATAAATGTGTGGGGCGTGCCACCAAAAAGGCGCGCCCCAAATTTTACATAAGGGAGATTAATCATGCCCTCATTTGATGAGATTATACAATCACTATTCAGCGGATTTGGTGTCAATTGCATTATTTTTGCAGTGACACTTTTGTTTGCTATACCTCTTGGTTTAATTATAACCTTTGGTTCCATGTCGAAGTTTACACCCCTAAGGTGGATAACAAAGGTTTTTGTCTGGATTATCCGTGGAACTCCCCTGATGCTCCAGATTTTTGTTGTATTATATGCACCGGGACTTTTATGGGATATGCCCATAAAGGACAGAATGATGGCTGTTCTTATTGCGTTTGTTATAAATTACGCGGCATATTTTTCAGAAATATATCGAGGTGGAATTGAAAGTATACCAAAAGGTCAATATGAAGCCGGTCAAGTCCTTGGAATGACAAAAGGACAAATATTTTCAAAGGTAGTTCTTTTCCAGGTAATAAAACGTATAGTGCCTCCAATGGGAAATGAGATTATAACTCTTGTAAAGGATACATCTCTTGCCCGTATAGTAGGTGTTGCAGAAATTATAATGTGTGCAGAACGTTTTACAAAAAAAGGACTTATTGTACCCCTGTTTTCTACGGGACTTTATTTCCTTGCATTTTGCGGCATTCTCACACTACTGTTCGGTTACATAGAAAAGAAAATGAATTATTATAAAGGATAAGATATTCATGTCTGTATTAGAAGTAAAAAATTTATATAAAAGCTTTGGCAAAACAGAAGTTTTAAAAGGTGTAAGCTTAACTATGGAAAAGGGAGAGGTCCTTTCCATTATCGGCTCCTCAGGAAGCGGAAAGACTACACTTCTCAGATGTATAAACTTCCTTGAAAAAGCAAACAAAGGACAGATTTTGGTAGACGGAGAGGTTATTTTTGATGCCTCTGACAAGGATAATTTAAGTCCTAAAGCCATCAGAAAAAATCAGCTTTATTTCGGACTTGTGTTCCAGTCCTTTAACCTGTTTCCCCAATACAATGTGCTTGAAAACGTAACCCTTGCTCCAATGCTGCTTGCAAAGGAGAGAGATGATTACAAAGCAAACAAAGCTAAAATTATTGAACAAATAAAAGAAGAAGCAATTTCACTTCTCACAAGAGTAGGACTTAAGGATAAGCTTAAAAACTACCCCTGCGAGCTGTCAGGCGGTCAGCAGCAGCGAGTATCAATTGCAAGAGCTCTTGCCATGAAGCCAAAGATTTTGTTCTTTGACGAGCCTACATCCGCCCTTGACCCTGAGCTTACAGGGGAGATACTCCGGGTTATAAAGGACCTTGCGTCACAAAACATCACAATGGTTATAGTAACTCACGAAATAGAATTTGCCTCGGCTGTGTCAGACAAAATAATTTTTATGGATAAGGGCATTATTGCAGAGGAGGGTACTCCCGAAGAGGTGCTTAAAAATCCAAAGAACGAGAGAACACGTGAATTTTTAAGCAGCCTGAGCGATATATAATAAAAGGAGATCAGAAAGATGACCATAAAAAATCAGGAAACAGACAGACTTTTTAAAGCCATTCTTTCTTTAGAAACAAAGGAGGACTGCGAAAAGTTTTTTGAGGACATCTGCACCATAAAGGAGCTTCAGGCTATGGCGCAGCGACTTGCTGTTGCACGCCTCCTGCAAGAAAAGAAAACCTTTGCGGAAATTGTGGCGCAAACAGGTGCTTCCACCGCAACAATCTCCAGAGTAAACAGATGTCTTATGTACGGAGCCGGCGGCTACGGTAAGGTTTTAGAGAAAACGGAAAAATAATCTTGAAAGAGGTACTGGATAATGAAAATCAGAGTGCGTGATACCCTTGGACTTTTAGCGGTTGCCGCCTTTGTGAGCTTGTTTTTATTATCACGGGCAGCCTCTTTTTTTCATGGGGCGTGGGAAATAGGCATGCCTCTTTTTGCATGGACTTTTATTTATATTATGTCACTTGCTCTTGTCTGGATTTTTAAAAACCCAATATGGACATTTTTTAAAGAGCAGGCATACGGCTTTAGCGCAAAATCCCTGACAGTATATGGGTTGGCACTTGCTTTTGCCTTTAAGTTCAGGGGTGTTGTTTTAAATTCCTGTGCATATAAGAGCACTTTTTGCCTTGTTGGCGGCGGACTTTTGTTTGGTATATTTATTCTTTTGTTTATTTCTGCCTTTAAAGGTATCAAAGGTATAAAAGTCTCCAAAAAGGATATAATCTTTACAGTCTGTGCAGCGCTTATTTTAAATTTAGCGGCAACTTTGTACTGCTTAAACATGAAACGTATTTTTGTGTGGGACAATGCAGGGTATTTCTTAACTGTCCTTAAGCTTGACGCTCTTTTTCCCGGTATAGAATATTTTAAAGAAGTGTACAGGTCTGTGTTTGAAACGGACTATAACTACATAATAGCAATCCCTGCAAGTGTTTTTTGTAAGCTTTTTGGAAATTCAAGACTTGTGTTTGTTCTTTCAATTATAAACTGCTATGTGCTCCCTTTGGCTTTACTTGTGTATTCCCTGTCAAAAAAGGTATGGTGCACAGTCTTTACATTCCTTGCACTGCCCTATATAATTTTTGCGGCAAACACAGGGTTTATAGATATTGGCGGCGTGCTTTTTGCACTTCTGGCGGCTGTGCTTTTCTTTAAGAAAAAGCCTGTGCTTTCGGGAGTCTTACTTGCCATTTGCGTGCTGCTTCGCCGCTGGTACTCCTTCTACGCACTCACCTTTGTAATTACAGGACTTATCTACTGTATAAGCCACAAAAAAATAAAGGACTTTTTCCTTTTATGCTTTTCATTCGGGTTTGTCCTTTTGTTCTTTGCACAGGACTTTGTGACGGAGCGGCTCCTTGCGGACTATTCCTACGCATACAGCGCCTACTCTCTTGGTATGGGAACAGACGCAAAAATATTTACAAGATACTTTGGACTTTTCCTCTCCGGAGCAGCTATATTTTACGGAGTATTTATAAGCAAAAGAAAATTTACTTCAGAGCTTTTTATGGTGCTTCAGGGGATACTGTGTTTTGTGCTTTTTACTTCCCTGCAAACTCACGGACAACAGCACCTGGCACTTTACTGTCCGGCATTTTTGATTATTCTTGTGTCTGCTTTTTCAAAGGTTAAGGAAAAATCTTTTATAGCACTTGGTCTTTGCTGCACACTCCAAACGGCAAGTGCGTTCTTCCCGCGTGTTCAGCCAAGAGCAATAGGGGAAATAAAAAGCGTTTCCATACTTCCCACCTTTACGCTTTTGCCGCCCGTAGATACGGACGCGGAAAGCTTTCTTCCTTTGGCAGAGTATGTAGACGAAATAGGTGCTATGGGTAAGACAGTGTGCTTTCTTGCTTCATCTGTTGAAATGAATTACGATACTTTGAGAAACGCAGAAATATCCCTTTCCCGAAAGTACGAGGGTGGCAGAGAGGAATACTATCTTCCCATCTCCGATGTGGATAAAAGAGACGGACTTTCCCATAGCTTGTTCATGGCAGATTACGTACTTGTACCGTCAGAGCTTCAAATCCACCTTGCAGAGAATGAACAAAGAGTAATTTCAGTTCCCTATAAATACATTACAACGGGAGAAAACATAGGCACAGCCTACCGTAAGGAACATACTGAATTTACACTTGCAAGCGGCAGAAAAATATATGTTTATAAAAGAATAAGAGACATACAGGACAAGGAAATAGCAGCCCTTGAAGCAGAAATTATGGGCTTTTAGTGTAAATTGCACTTTATAAAGGCGGAAAGATAGCTTAAAATATGAAAAAATCATAAATTTAAGAAAAATAGATTGAAATATAATCCAAGCCGTGATATAATAGGACGGATATTAGAATTATGGGGGATTATCCCTCTTGAATAGGAGGATTTCACAAGATGGCTGTTAAAACAGAACAAGTAGAAAAAAATCTTGTAAAATTAGTATTTGAAGTAGCAAGCGAGGACTTTGAAAAGGCTGTTAACAAGGTATACCTTCAAAACAGAGGTAAAATTACCGTTGCAGGCTTCCGTAAGGGCAAGGCTCCAAGAAGTGTTGTAGAAAAAATGTACGGCGAGGGTGTGTTCTATGAGGATGCAATCAATATGGTTCTTCCTGATGCATACGAGGCAGCTGTAAAGGAATCAGAGCTTGACGTAGTTGCTAGACCTGAAATTGATATAGAGGGCGACATCAAAAAGGGTGAGCCTGTTGTATTCACAGCACTTGTAACAACAAAGCCGGAGGTTAAGCTTGGCAAATACAAGGGCGTTAAGATTGAGAAAATTGAACATAACGTAACAGACGAAGACGTAAATAAAGCAATTGAAGATGAGCAAAAGAAAAATGCGAGAGTAATCTACGTAGAAGACAGAGCTGTAGAGTCAGGTGACATTGCTGTAATTGACTTTGACGGCAGCGTAGACGGAGTTGCATTTGACGGCGGCAAGGGCGAGGACTACGAGCTTGAAATTGGCTCTAACACATTTATCCCCGGCTTTGAAGACCAGCTCATCGGTGCAAAAACAGGCGATGAAGTAAAGGTAGAAGTAAAATTCCCTGAAGAATACCATGCAGCTGACCTTGCAGGCAAGGACGCAGTATTTATGGTAAAGGTTAAGTCAATAAAGACAAAGGAGCTTCCGGAGCTTGATGATGATTTTGCATCAGAGGTAAGTGAATTTGATACTCTTGAAGAGTACAAAAACAGCGTAAAGGAAAAGCTTGAAGCAGAGGCGGCTGAAAAGGTTAAGGCAGAAACAGAAAACGCTGTTGTAGAGGCTGTTGTTAAGACTGCAGAGTTTGACCTTCCGGACGCAATGGTAGACTTTGAAATTGACCGTAACGTAAACGACTTTGCTCAAAGACTTCGTTACCAGGGACTTGATATAAACACATATCTTTCATATATCGGCGGCGACATGGACTCTTTCCGTGAGAATTTCCGTGAGCAGGCAAAGACATCCTGCAGCACAACACTAGTGCTTGAAGCAATCATGAAGGCAGAGGGTATTGAAGCAGACCCTGAAGAGTTTGAAACTAACCTTGTTGACATGTCAAAGAAGTACAACATGGAGCTTGACAAGCTTAAGGAGCTTATCTCTGACGAGGAAAAGGAAAACATGAAGAGAGACATGGCAATGGGTAAAACTGTTGAAATGCTTGTAAACAACGCAGTTGTAAAATAATCAGTAATAAAACGGAGGACTGTTGCACAAAAGAAATAATGCGGCGGTCCTTCTGTGTTATTTATCAAAAATAGAAAGGAATGATTTAAATGAGTTTAGTACCTATGGTAGTAGAACAAACAAACAGAGGAGAACGTTCCTATGATATTTTTTCAAGACTTCTTGAAGACCGTATCATATTTTTGGGAGAAGAAGTAACAGACACAAGTGCAAGCCTTATTGTTGCACAAATGCTTTATCTTGAAGCAAAGGATCCGGATAAAGACATTCAGCTTTATATTAACTCACCCGGCGGCTCAATCACAGCCGGAATGGCAATTTATGACACAATGCAATACATTAAGTGCGATGTTTCAACAATCTGCGTTGGCATGGCAGCAAGTATGGGAGCATTCCTTTTAACTGCCGGTGCAAAGGGTAAGAGATTTGCACTCCCAAACAGCGAGGTTATGATTCATCAGCCACTTGGCGGCATGCAGGGTCAGGCAACAGATATTAAAATCCACGCAGACAGAATTATTAAAATGCGTGAAACACTTAACAAAATCATGAGTGAACGCTCAGGACAGCCTTTAGAGAAGATTACACTTGACACAGAGCGTGACAACTTCATGAGTGCTCAGGAGGCTTGTGATTACGGTCTTATTGATAAGGTAATCACCTCAAGAAAATAAATTTTAGCTTAGAGGATAGTATGTATGGAAGAAAATAATTCAAGAATTTGTTCCTTTTGCGGCAGAACTGAAGATGAGGTAAACCTTATTGCAGGCGGCAATGCATATATATGCCACGAATGTGTTGGACTATGCAACCAGATAATTGACGGCATGTACAAGCCAAAGGAAAAAAAGGCGGCAGAGGACATTCCAAAACCCCACGAAATAAAAGCGTTTCTTGACGATTATGTAATCGGTCAGGAGGAAGCAAAGAAAATTCTTTCCGTAGCCGTATACAACCACTACAAGAGAATAGCGTACCAGACAGATGCCGAAGCAGGGGATGTGGAGCTTGCAAAGAGTAACATTCTTATGATAGGTCCCACAGGCTCAGGTAAAACCTTCCTTGTGCAAAATCTTGCAAAGATACTTGACGTACCATTTGCAATTGTTGACGCAACCTCACTTACAGAGGCGGGCTACGTTGGGGAAGACGTAGAAAACATTTTGCTTAAGCTTATTCAGGCGGCAGACTATGACATAGAAGCTGCAGAACGTGGAATAATATATATAGACGAAATTGACAAAATTGCAAGAAAGTCAGATAACCCTTCAATCACTCGTGACGTAAGCGGCGAGGGCGTGCAACAGGCGCTCTTAAAAATTCTTGAAGGAACGGACGCTTCAGTTCCGCCACAGGGCGGCAGAAAGCATCCCCATCAGGAATTTATCCAGATTAACACAACAAATATCCTGTTTATTTGCGGCGGAGCATTTGACGGACTTGAAAAAATAATAGGCGACAGAGTCGGCAAATCAGGTCTTGGCTTTGGAGCAAAGGTACAAAGCAAAAAGGAAATGAACATTGGCGAGCTTTTGGCAGAAATGATACCACAGGACCTTTTAAAGTTCGGTCTTATTCCGGAGTTTATAGGTCGTCTACCTGTTTTTGCACGTCTTGACAAGCTTAGCCGTGAGGCTCTTGTGGATATTATTACAAAGCCGAAGAACGCGCTTGCAAAGCAGTACCAGACACTTTTTGCACTTGATAAGGTAACCCTTGAGTTTGAGCCGGAGGCAATTGAAGCAATTGCAGATAAAGCAATTGAGCGTGGAACAGGCGCAAGAGGACTTCGTGCAATTGTTGAAGAAACAGTAATGGACCTTATGTTTGATGTCCCATCTGACAGTACAATCAAAAAGGTTGTAGTAACAAAGGACAGCGTTGCTAAAAAGGACAGTCCCAGAATAACAAGGCGTTCCCGAAAGAAAGTGGAGCCGGCAACGGAGCAGCTTGCAGAAAACAACGGTTAAAGGGCATTGCGGAAAGGAAAATACAAATGCTACTTACGGATAACTTATCCATAAACGAAAAAAATCATCTTGTAATAGGAAAAAGCGATACGGTAGACCTTGCAAAAAAGTATGGCACACCTCTTTATGTGCTTGACGAGGATATGGTACGGGAAAACTGCCGCGCCTACAAAAACGCCATTGACAAATACTACGGCGGCAAGGGCCTTGCGCTTTATGCAAGTAAGGCACTCAGCTGCAAGCACATGTACAAAACCGTTATGGAAGAAGGACTTGGAGCAGACGTAGTATCAGGCGGCGAGCTTTATACGGCTTATAAAGCAGGCTTTCCTATGGACAAAATATATTTCCACGGAAACAATAAAACATATGACGAGCTTGAAATGGCAGTAAGCCTTGGTGTATCACACATAGTAGTAGATAACTATACAGAGCTTGAAGCTCTTAACGAAATTGCCAAAGAAAAAGGAACTGTGCAAAGCATAATGTTCCGTATAAAGCCGGGTGTTGACGCACATACCCACGACTTTGTAAAGACAGGCCAGATAGACTCAAAGTTCGGCGTGGCACTTGAAAACGGCGAAGCCTTTGAAATGGTTGAAAAGGCGCTTGAATATAAAAACGTAAACCTTGACGGATTTCATTGTCATATAGGCTCGCAAATTTTTGATGTAGAGCCCTTCTGCCACAGCGCAGAGGTCATGATGGACTTTATCGGCGAGATAAAGAAAAGGTACGGCAAGGAAATAACCCACCTCAATCTTGGCGGTGGCTTTGGCGTTAAGTATGTGGATAGCGATGATCCGATTCCTTATGACCTGTATATAAAAGAGGTTTCAAAGGTAATTTCTGATAAGGCGCAGGAGCTTGGAATAAATGTTCCCTTTATGCTTATGGAGCCGGGACGTTCTATTGTTGCCTCTGCCGGAATTACACTTTATACTGTGGGAAATGTAAAAGACATTAAAAATGTAAGAAAATATATAAGCATTGACGGAGGCATGGGCGACAACCCAAGATATATACTTTACGGCTCGGAATATACTGCCGTTTTGGCAAACCGTGCAGACAGTCCCTATGACGATGTTGCAACCATAGTTGGAAAATGCTGTGAGTCCGGTGACATTATAATAGAAAACGGAAAAGTACAAAGAGCAGAAGCAGGAGATATTCTGGCAGTCCTTACAACAGGCGCATATAATTACTCCATGTCAAGCAACTATAATCGGATACCAAGACCTGCCATGGTAAGAGTAAAAGGCGGAGAGGATAAAATAATCATAAAGCGCGAAACCTACGAAGATATAATCAGAAATGATATATAAACGAATGAAAGGGGAATATAAAAATGGCAGAACTAAAGAATGTAAAAAATACAGATCCTGAAATTTATGAGGCAATAATGAGCGAAGCTGCACGTCAGAAGAACAAAATAGAGCTTATCGCATCAGAGAACTTTGTTTCTGAAAGTGTAATGGAAGCAATGGGCTCACCTCTTACAAACAAGTATGCGGAGGGGTATCCCGGTAAGAGATACTACGGCGGCTGTGAGTGCGTTGACGTTGCAGAAAACCTTGCAATAGA
>CAZWCO010000031.1:0-10071 GCA_964632665.1 uncultured Lachnospiraceae bacterium
CATGAATTGTTGCAAGCAACATGAATTGAATTGCTTTAATGCACCGATAGGTGCAATTCATGAGCCGCAAGGCTCAATTCATGAAATTTATAATTTCAGTAATATTTATATCACTGAAATTATATCATAAAGTGCTGTAATAGTCAATTTAAATAATTGTTACGCTTACACAAGCCTCATCATAAAAGTGCCAAGCTGGAATATTATTGCAAGGTCAAGAAGTCCCACGCCAATTGCACCCCATATATTTTTTTCTTTTCTTACGTTCCACGCGCCGTATGAGGACAGGCGGACTATTACAAAAAGTATTATTACGGTTACAAGCTCCTTCATATAACCCTCCTTTATTGACGTATGGTCAGTCCTGTTCTCCTTACATTTAGCTCAACATCAACTTCTATATTCATTGTTCTGTACTTATCCTCCCAGTTAAATTTCTCAAAATCCTCTCTTGTCAAAAACTTAGACTTTGCATATAGGCCAAAGCCCACAATGTCCGAATCATAAACGTTCTGGGTTTTTTTAATAAATTTTTCAACCTCTGCCTTTACGCCCTTTTTAGCTAAATTTTCAAAGTACTTCATGTCCTTTTCTGCAATATATTCGTCAGGCAGGGACACAAAATCTGCACCAAGGCGAAGAGTAATTTTTGATGTGTGTGTGCTTTTGTTATAGGAAATTTTTGTTCTGTCCTCTTTATCAAGGAGCACAGTTACGGGGTCTGCCGCTTTGTCAGTCTTGAATGAAATATAATTGCGGCTTACTTCCTCTGTAAGCATGTTATAAATTTGAGTATCTATAAGACCGAGCTCTCCTACCATTTTATCCCCTTTAAATACTGCGCCGCCGGATACCTCGGAGTTTGAATTACTGTAAACCTCCACCTGACCCGCCGTATAGTTGTGAACGCCGTATTCATATACATCAGAGCTTTCCGGCGGAGCGCTGTGCTCCGGGTTTGGTTTTTCCTTTTCCCCCGACTCCTCTGCACCCTCGCCGCTTCCCTTGGACTCTGTGTTTTCAGGCACAGCCGCAAGGGGAAGTACAGAATTTTTTTCAGGAAGATTTATATAAAAATACAAGTCCTGACTAAAGCTTTGAGGGATTGCACGATAGTCGTTTTTTCCATAAATAAGCTGATAGTATTTTGCCGGATTTATGTCAACCGTGGGACTTGCCTTTGACAGATATTCTGACGCCTTACCTGTTGACACGGCAGTAAAAACATTAGGGCGTATTTCCTTACTTCTTGAAATGGTTTCTATAAAGTCAGAAATACCCTCTTTGGCAATGTCCTTTGAGAAAACAAATAGCCTTAAATGTGACAGGTCAAAGCTCTTGCTTATTATATGATTTCCAAGACCTACTCCGGAGTAAATATCAGGTGCTTCAACAGTAACGCTTGACATTATATCCTTGCCGCTGCCACCGTTTTCGCCGCCGCTTATATTATACGGCTTTGCGTACTGAATGGTAATGTTGTAATCTTCGCCCTCTCCCTTATCTATACCGATTGCTGTTGCATATGCAATATCATTTGGCTCACGGTTATCATAGCAGGAAGAAAGCAAAAGAGTGCATAAAGCCAATATAATTACACCTTTCATTCTTCTCTTCTCCTTTCTCTTGACTTTACAAGCTGTGACATTACAGGAAGCACCAAAGATAATAGAATTAACACCACAGAATAGAACGTAAAATTCCTGTTTTGCTCTATATAGGAAACTGACGAATAAGCAAAAAGGGCAATAAAGCACATAAACGGCGCAATAAGCGGCTTGTTGTACTTCAGGTCAAAGGTTTTTTTCCACACAATACTCAAAACATACAGATAAACAGAGAAATAAATAAGAACGGAAATTGACCATACAAACTCAAAAAACGCTTCGAATCTTCCAAAAAAGTCACTAAGCTGTATAAGCCGCACAGTATTATAAATTGGAAGTACAAAGTTTTCCGATACATCGTAAGGGAAAATCATTGAATATCCAAGCATTGTGGCTGTAAGCACAATACCCATAATAATTATTGCTTTGTATCCGGATTTTTCAATTTTCTTTCTGTCCTCACCATCAGGCGTAATGAGAAAAATAAGAAAAATGTCGGAAAAGACAGAAAGAATGGTAAGTCCGTTAATTCCAATGCTCTTTATTCCTTTTCCAAGAACAGGCGTCAGGTTATAAAGGTGCATGCTTGGAATAAGAAAAATAAAGCACAGCACCATAATAACCGTTGCAATGGGCTGAAAAAGGGAGCATATTTTCCCCAGTGCTTCAATTCCCATATATGCACCAATAACTGCCGCCACAGAAAAAATTATATAAACTAATTCTATTGGAGTGTTCTTTAGCAGAATTATTTTAACAGTTTCGGGATAAATCTTAACAACAGATGACATAGAAAGTATAAGAAATACAGTAGTTAAAATCCCTGTTATTATTTTAAACACTCCTCCTTTTATATCCATAAGATTTCTTGAAAAGTCATACACCTTTGAAATCAGGAAAAGGAGTAAAAGCTGAAGCAGGGTAACGTAAATACAAAGTATCCATGCCGCATTTCCGGCGGTTAAAATAATATTTCTCGGAACTGCAAGAAGCAGCTTTACATACATTACATTTATCAGCACAAGTGTAAGTGTACCGGTATTTAATTTTTCTTTCATAGACTTTCCCTCTTATTTAAACAGCCAGCTTCTGCTGATTTTTTCTTCCTTTTTCTTTTTTCTTGCCTTTAAAAATCCCGGTCTGTACTCGTCACTCCATATATTTTTAGCAAACAGCGCCCTTTTCAGCCTACCATCGCCGGAGGGAGTAAGGAAGTCTATACCAAAGCTCTTTAAGGTTCCTATATAAACGGAGTATATGAACACTCCTGTACTTATTCCAAAAAATCCAAAGCTTGCACCTAAGATTATAAATGCAAACCTCAGTATCCGGTAGCTCCACCCAAGTGAATAGTTTCCTGTGGCAAAGGAGCCGATGCCTGTAATTGCAATTATTATAATCATTATGGGACTTACAATTTTTGCGCTAACTGCCGCCTGACCAAGTATGAGACCGCCAACAATTCCAAGGGTAGAGCCAAGAACTCCCGGCATACGAAGTCCTGCCTCACGTATCATTTCAAAGGAAAAATCCATCAAAAGCAGCTCAAGAACACTTGGAAAAGGCACATTTTCACGTGAGGCACTTATGGAATACAAAAGATAGGTAGGTATCATTTCCTGATGAAATAAAGTAAGTGCAAGATACGCACCCGGCAAAAGCACAGATATAAGTGCCGCCACAAGACGTATTACCCTTGCCGCATTTACAAAAATAGTGTTCATATACGAGTCTGACGGGGAGTGCAAAAGCTCAAAAGCATTTGTTGGAAAAATAAGAGCCGATGGACTTCCGCTAAGTATAAGCGCCACTCTTCCGTCTGCAAGATACCTTGCCGCCCGGTCAGGTCTTTCTGTTGTTAAAATCTGATTTGTAACAGAAAATTTTGCGTCCTTTATAAAGTTTCCAACTTCCTCTATTGCAAAAACATAATCTGTCTTTATACCGTTTATGCGCCTTGAAACCTCATCTACAAGATTTTTATTTGCAACATCATCAATATACATGAGCACTCCGCGGGTTTTACTTACTTTTCCTACCTGCACACCTTTGCAAATAAGCTTTTCCGTCTTTAAGGTTTTTCTTATAAGAGCGCTGCTGCTCCTTAGCATTTCGTTAAAGGCTTCCTGTGGACCAAAAACAGACTGCTCATTCTGAGGCTTTTGTACTGTTCTGTGCTCCCAGAAACGAACATCAATTGAAAATCCAATGTCAATTCCGTCCACAAACACTCCGCAGCTGCCAAAGTTTACTTCGTCTATTATTTTTTCTATATCCTTTTGGGGCTGTGCCTGTGAGTTGGAAATGAATTTATAAAGTATTTCTTCTTTTTTTAGCTTTATATCCTCGTCGCAAAGCTCCGGTATATATTGCATAGTTTCAATTACATTTGAGCTTATAAATGTTCCGTTGCTCATTCCGTCATAAAAAATAACAAATGCGTCCCTGTTTCCCTTTAGCTGAAACTTACGAAGGACTACATCATTATTTTCAGGAATAGAAAACCGCTTTTTTAAATATTCCTCATTATCCTTTATATTTCTTGAAATTTTAAATGGCTTATCATTATTTCCCGTAGGAGTTGTATCTTCCTTTAGTATAAATACATCCTTATCCTCCGGCTCCTCAAAAACAAAGGGATTTTTCATAAATCTTTCCGTCCTTACTGTTTTTGCATATAGTATTGGAAATTTCAACAAATTTATACACATATAAATTGTTTCACGTGAAACATTAATACATTTTATAAATTTTTTTAAAATGTTTCACGTGAAACATTTACAAATAAAAAATTTGTGATATAATATAAATGTATATAAAACACCACGGAGGTGACTAATGGGAAAGGTAATAGCTGTTATAAACCAAAAGGGCGGCGTTGGCAAAACAACAACTGCCATAAATCTTGCCGCATGCCTGGGATATAAGGATAAAAAGGTGCTGCTTATAGACAGTGACGCTCAAGGAAATGCCACAAGCGGACTCGGAATAGAAAAGGGTACATATGAGCTTTCTGTTTATGACTGCATGACAGATTATAAAAACATTCACAAGGCAATAATAAAAACAAAATATAAAAATTTAAGTATTCTGCCCTCAACACATGACCTTGCAGGAGCAGAAATAGAGCTTGCATACGAAGACAAAAGAGAGTATTTTATTAAAAAATTTGTAGATGAAATAAGGGAAGAATACGACTTTATTCTTATTGACTCTCCGCCTGCTCTCGGACTTCTTACTATTAATATTCTTACAGCTTCGGATACTGTGCTTGTTCCAATACAATGTGAGTATTATGCTCTTGAGGGACTTAGCCAGCTTACATCCTCCATAAGAGCAATAAGACAAAAGCTCAATCCCACACTTGATATAGAAGGTATTCTTGCCACCATGTTTGACGGAAGAACAAACCTTTCAATACAGGTGCTGGACGAGCTTAAAAAATATTTTGGAAGTAAGGTTTACAAAACTGTTATTCCAAGAAATGTCCGTCTTTCAGAGGCTCCAAGCTACGGCGAGCCTATTATAAAATATGATATAACCTCCAAGGGCGCAGAAAGCTACCTTGCTCTGTCCCGTGAGGTTATTGGAAATAACACAGAAAAGAGGTAGATTAAATGAAAAAGGGACTTGGCAGAGGAATGAATTCTCTTTTTCCCGAAGCTGAGCTTTTTAATAAGGAAGAAAAAGCAGAAGCAGGGAGCACCCTAACCTTAAAGCTTACACAAATAGAGCCAAACAAAAAACAGCCACGTAAGGATTTTGACATAGAAAAAATAAACCTTCTTGCAGACTCCATTAAGGAGCACGGACTTATTCAGCCAATTGTGGTTATGGAGCAAAAATCCGGAAGATACACAATCGTTGCAGGAGAAAGACGCTGGAGAGCGGCAAAGCAAGCAGGGCTTACAGAAGTTCCTGTTGTAGTACGCACTTACTCGCCGGAGGAAGCAGCAGAAATTGCTTTAATCGAAAATCTTCAAAGAGAAGACTTAAATCCTGTTGAAGAAGCTCTCGGTTACAAGTCGCTGATTGATGATTTTAAAATGACACAGGAAGAGGTAAGTCAAAAAATCGGCAAAAGCAGAAGCGCAATCGCAAATACAATCCGTCTTCTTGCCCTTGACGAAAAAACCCTTGACTACCTTAAATATGGAGAAATTACAGGTGGACATGCAAGGGCAATCCTTTCGCTTCCCGAGGGGGATATGAGAGAGGACCTTTGCCAAAGGATTATTACGGAGGACCTTAACGTAAGACAAGCAGAAACAATTGCAAGGCTTACGCTTAAGAAATCACAAAAAAAGCCTTCCTCAAAAAAGAAAAACCTGGCATACGAAATAGAGCTTACAGCAATGGGCGAAAAGCTTTCGTCAAAATTTGGCACAAAAGTAAATCTTAAGCCCGGCGCAAAGCGTAGTAAGATAGAGATTGAATATTACAGCGAGGACGACTTGGAGCGCATTTTGCAGCTGTTGGGTGTATGAAAGAGAGGTACGTAATATGACAGAAAATAAAAGTAACAAATCTTTATTTATGTATACTGCTCTTATATTTCTTGTGGCACTTCTTATGATTGTAGTTTCATTCTTTGGTCAAAGCCACCTTGAAAGTATAAGGGAAACGGAGCAAAAGGCAAAGAATTTGACAGAAAAGACCTCTATGCTAAGTGACCAGAACCTTTATCTTACAGACCAGGTTGCAGCACTTACAAAAACAATCGAAGAAAAGGACGCACTTCTCGCTTCCACACAGACCTCTCTTGACGAAACAGCATTAAGAGAAGAAAACCTTAACAACACAGTTGCAGCATATATAAAAATGAAGGAAAAGAAAAAAACAAAAGCGGAAGAATACATTTCCCTTGTAAATCCCGACCTTCTTTCCTATGACGGAAAATGGCTATATAACGAAGTAATAAAATATATCAAATAAAAGGTGAAAGGAACGAAAAACATGTTAGACATTAAAGTATTAAGAACAGAACCCGAAAAAATCAAAGAGGCACTAAGAAAAAGAAACAATGACCTGGACATTACTCCGGCAATTGACCTTGACCTTAAAAGACGTGCAATTCTTACAGATGTTGAGCAGAAAAAGGCTCAACAGAACGAAATAACAAAGAAAATCCCTGCAATGAAAAAAGCAGGAGAAAACACAGACGCTATCTTTGCCGAAATGAAAGAATTAAGCAATGAAATCAAAGCTCTTGACGAGAAGGTACGCGAAATTGATGAAGAGCTTAGAAACTTTATGCTCCGCATACCAAACATTCCAAACGAAAAGGCTCCCGAGGGAAAGGACGACTCGGAAAATGTAGAGCTAAGACGCTACGGAACACCAAGAGAATTCGACTTTAAAGAGAAGGCTCATTGGGACATCGGCGCAGACCTTGACATTCTTGACTTTGAGCGCGGCGCAAAAATTTCAGGCGCTAGATTTACAGTTTATAAAGGACTCGGCGCAAGACTTGAGCGAAGCGTTATCCAGTATTTCCTTAACACTCACACAGAAGAAAGCGGATATACAGAAATTTTCCCACCGTACATGGTAAACAGAGCGTCTATGACAGGCACAGGTCAACTCCCGAAGTTTGAAGAAGACGCATTTAAAGTAACAAACAACGGCTACTTCCTTATCCCAACAGCAGAAGTTCCTGTTACAAATCTTCACAGAGACGAAATCCTTGACGGAAATTCACTTCCTATTAAATACTGTGCATACTCTGCATGCTTCAGAGCAGAGGCAGGCTCAGCCGGACGTGACACAAGAGGACTTATAAGACAGCACCAGTTTAATAAAGTAGAGCTTGTAAAATTCGCAGACCCTGAAAAGAGCTACGAAGAGCTTGAAACACTTACCAATGACGCAGAAAAGCTCCTTCAGGGACTCGGAATTCCCTACCGTGTAGTTTGTCTTTCAACAGGTGACCTTGGTTTTTCATCAGCAATGACATACGACATTGAGGTTTGGATGCCATCTTATGGAAGATATGTTGAAATTTCATCCTGCTCAAACTTTGAGGACTATCAGGCAAGACGTGCAAATATTAAGTTTAAGAAAAATCCAAAGGACAAGGCACAGTTTGTTCATACTCTTAACGGCTCAGGACTGGCAGTTGGAAGAACAGTTGCAGCAATCCTCGAAAACTACCAGAACGCAGACGGCTCCGTTACAGTTCCGGAAGTGTTAAGAGGTTATATGGGCACAGATGTAATTAAATAATTTTAAACGTAGAGAAGGCAGAATAGCCGAGAAAAAATACGGCTGTTCTGCCTTTAAAAAAATTTATTATGTAAACTTTAGCGCAGTTTTGCACAGGTGTTAATAATTTCCAGAGGAGTTGTCCACGGAAAATATTGTAGAATTGTGGGATTTGCGAAAAGTTATCAACATCATCCACTAATTTATCCACAGTTTATGAGGTTTACCATATTTAAGTGTTGATAAATTTAGTGGATAACTCACGGTTTACATAAAATATTGTGAATAAAAATAATATTTAAACCATTTTTTGAGCCCAATTTCGTGGATAACTTGTTGATAGTGTGAAAAAGTAAGGTTTTAAGCCAAAGTTTTAAGGGGTGAATCTTAAAAGTTATCCACACCCATGTATAAATGGCAAAAAAACAAAAAATTATGTAAATTAAAGGTGATAATTTTGCTTACACCAAGACTTAATTTAATAAAAAATCAGGTAAAGGGGAGTACCGTTGCAGACATTGGCACAGACCACGGCTTTATTCCCATCGAATTAGTAAAAAAAGGTATTTGCAAAAAAGCAATTGCCTCTGACATCAACAAAGGCCCTGCCGCTATTGCAAAAGGAAATATAGAAAAAGAGGGTCTTACAATCGATGTAAGGGTAGGCGGAGGCCTTTCAGTTCTTGAAAAGGGAGAGGTAGAGGAAATTATAATTGCCGGAATGGGCGGAAAGCTGATTTCGGATATAATTTCAGACCATATGGACATTGCAGAAAGTGCAAGGCTAATTCTTCAGCCAATGAATTCCCAATACGAGCTTAGAAAATTCCTTACCGAAAATGAATTTTACGTAGAGCATGAGGACCTTGCCCTTGAGGGCTTTAAGGTTTACAATGTTATTGTATGCAGCAAGAAAGTAAAAAAACCTGTGGAATACAATTCAGAGCTTGATTTTCACATACCTGAAATTTTAAAAAGTCATATGTATTTTAATAATTTAAAGGAGAAGAAAATACGCGAATTTTCAAAAATTATAAATGGATATAAGCTTTCTAAAGGTCCGATTGACCGGGAAAGACTTGAATATTTTGAAAATTTGCTTTCTAAGATAAAAGAGCTTTAAAGAAAGGAGTATTATATATGAAGAAACTTTATTTTACTTTTATCCTTTCCTTTCTCATGTCTTTCTCTGCCGCAAGAGCAGAAGAATATTCCGTAAGATATGAAAACATTTCTCTTACGGGCATATACACTATGGAGTACGCCGCACAGGTCTTTGATCTTGACGGTACAAAATATATATGTGCCGATGACGCACTAAAGGGTGCAGGCTATCAGCTTGGATGGGAGCCTTACCACAGCGCCATTATAGTGTATAACCCTGTAATTAAGGCTAATATGTACATATATATAAATGAAAATAAAATATGGGACGGACGAGAATTTATATATTACAACAACCCCATAATCCTCCATGATGGTAATACATTTATAACAGAGGAAATGTTTTTAGGAGTAATAAAGGACAGCTACACAAAAACCATGCTAAATGACGCACCCGGTGACGCTTTTCGCCGTTCGGGGAATGTTGCATGCTATAACGGAATTTACCTTTTAGACGGCTGGTACGCCTTTGAAAAGGTGGATATAACAGACGAAGGTGCAATTGATTATGCATTGGCAGTAAATGCTGTTGCCGCATCACTTCCGGAAAATGTGAACGTGTATAATATGCTCATTCCAAACTCAGCAGTATTCTATGCACCAAAGGAATTTGCAGGAAATATACCGGAGCAGTATGAAAAAATATATAGCAGCCTGTCAGACCGTGTAATACCTGTTAATATTTATCCTGCACTTTTTGGACACGCAAACGAGTTTATTTACTTTAATACAGACCATCACTGGACCCACAGAGGCGCATACTACGCCTTTGAGGAGTTTATGAAAACAAAGGGCGTGTTTGTAGACTACATAAAATACTATGGACAAAACAACACAAAAAATGTTGTCGGCTCATTTGTAAATCTTATGGAGGGTACGATAGGCGCAGACCTGATACGAGGCTGCGGTGAAACTCTGGAAAGATACATTCCTCCATATACAATTACAAAAAAGGTGTATAATGACTGTGCTCTTAAAAAGCATATGGGCACAGGACCTCTTATAAACAAAAACATTAATGCATATTCCACCTTTATAGGAGGAGATGTGCCTGTAACACAGATACATAACGAACATCTGACGGATGGCTCAACCC
>CAZWCO010000032.1:0-9851 GCA_964632665.1 uncultured Lachnospiraceae bacterium
TTTAGTCTAAATACATCGGGAGATGCAAATGGCGGCGGTGCAATATATTCAACAAAGAGCTCATTAAATGTAACAGGTGCGGAATTTTCGGGAAATAGCACATCAAGCGTCGGTGGTGCAATCAGCCTTAACACAACATCTGTTGCAGAAATTATATCAACCTCCTTCACGTCAAACTCATCAGCCTCGTACGGCGGTGCAATATCAGTTCTTGGCGGAAGCGAAGTGCTGTTTAATGACGTTACAGCAACGTCAAACACGGCAATCGGAAACGGTGGCTTTTTACACGTAAAGGCAGCAACCGTAAATATGTACAATAGCGAAATAGAAGAAAACAGCGCAAATGTCGGCGGTGCAATGAATTTACTTGAATCGGCAGTGGCAAATGTATATAAGACAACCTTCACATCAAACGAAGCAGTTTCAAACAGCGGTGCTCTGTACATATATACAGGCGGAACAGAGGTAATGCTCCACAGCTGTGAATTTGATTCAAATGTGTCGGGAAATTACGGCGGTGCGGCATATGTGTCGAGCAAGAGTGTTGTAAAGATGTACAATACGACGGCAAAAAATAATAGTGCTAAAAACGGCGGATTCCTGTATGAAACCACAACGGGAACAACACTTACTCTTGTAGGTGCAACGGTAAGCGGAAACACAGCAACAAATGGTGGTCCTATAATATGGGGCAACTCCACAGGAGCGGTGCTTAATATAGATAAGTCGAAATATAAAGACCTTGATGCAACGGGTGATTTGGACGATACATATTGGGCATCAGCAATTGTAAATAAACTAACAGTAAATGAAGTAACACAGGATATTCCCAAATATCTTGACTATGGCAATGAAGAATATACTGAGTTGGCAGACGCTGTTGACGTGGCTTCAGCAGAAGGTCTTGCATCAGAGCTTGCAAAGGGTACAACAAATATCCGTATTATAGCAGACATTGAGGTTGACCGAACCTTCTATGTGACAAATAATACAACAATTTTTTCTACAATAGATAGAACTCTTACAAGAGCGACAAATTTTGCAGGAGACATGTTTGTAATAGGCGAGGATGAAGAGGGTAATTACGTTGACCAAACCGTTACGCTTACAATAGGTAATCCTTATTCGGAGACAGAAGGACTTCTTGTGATTGACGGTAACAAGGATAATATGACTGTGGATGTAACGGGAACAGTCTTCTTCCTTTCGATGAATTCACAGCTTGATACCTATACAAATCTTACTGTTATAAATAACTATAAAAAAGGAAATGTAAGAACGCTTGAAGAAAAATACGGCTTTTCTTCCTCTAATCGTGTCGGCGGTTCGGTGGCTGTTGTTGCAAATGGTACAATGAATGTTTATGGCGGCCTTTTCAAAAATAATTCCGTAAATGATGAAAATACAGAAGAAGGCGCAGATGAATCCGAGAGAGATTCAACCCTTGGTGGTGCGATTTATAACAGAAGCAACCTTTTCGTTTACGGCGGCAGCTTTGAGGAAAATACTGCGGCTCGCGGCGGCGCTGTTTATAACATGCGTCCCATAAAGCTTTACGGCGGTCAGTTTGTAAAGAATCATTCATATAGTGCCGGCGGTGCCATCTATCTTGCGGCATCAGAGTACAGCCAGCTTTATGCAGGTGATATGTCTAATCCGCAGGTGAGTGATAAGATTTTATTCAAAGAAAACTATTCGGATTCAAATTCAGGTGCAATCTATATTTCAACAAAGGCTATAGCTGTATTCTACGGTGATACAACCTTCGATTCTAACTACGCGTACGGAAGCGGTGGCGCAATCAGCAGCTATGGCATGTTGAATGCAAACTACGTGGAATTTAAAAATAACAGTTCCCGTACACGTGGCGGTGTTGTTTATATCTCCAATGCAAGCGAAACTTCAACAACACGAATAGTAAATATAGAAAACTGTATTTTAACCGATAATACGTCAAGATACGGCGGTGCAATTGCTATATATGCAGCTGATGAGACCTATGACGAGGGCGGTATAGCTGAAATTAAAAATTCTACATTCAAAGGCAATAAAGCAATTGATACTACCACAGGCGGAACAACATCCGTTTACGGCGGTGCAATATATACGGCCAGAAAAGGCTCTCTTACTATTGAAGACTCAACCTTTGAAGCTAACGAAGCACTCACAGAAGGCGGTGCAATCTATGCAACGGGAGAAAGCACAATAGCAGTTGCAGATTCATCTTTCATTGCAAACAAAACAACATCGGAAACAGATGCAAAAGGTGGCGCTGTTTCTGTACACAGTGCATATGTTGATTTTGACGGTGTAAGCTTTACAAATAATAACACGCTTAAAAACGGTGCTGCACTTTATGTTTCCTATACGGGAACAAGTACAGTAAATTCCGAGGTTACCGTTACGAACTCATCCTTTGAAGGGAACAATTGCCAAAGCTACGGTGCTGCAATTTATGTAACAACCCACGACACAGAGCAGGAACAGACGGAATTAACAGTACAGGATACTTCGTTTATTAAAAATACTGCAACCTTGCGCGGCGGTGCGGTTTATATTACTGCAGGTGCAGATGCATATATGAAGGAAGTTACATTTGAAGAAAATACTGTTGATGCTTCAAGATCAAGCAGTAACGGCGGTGCAATTTATGTAACAGCATCAGACCTTGAAATAGATACTGCAACCTTCAGCAAAAACTCTGCAGGAGGAAACGGCGGTGCAATGGCAATCTTAGATTTGTCAAACGTAGTGCTTAACAAAATTACAGCAGTAGAGAACAGTGGTTATTATGGTGGCTTCATCTATAATAACAGTTCTGCATTAACTGTTTTTGAAAGCGAAATAACGAAAAATGCTGCAACATATAATGCAGGCGGAGCTTATATATGCGGAGCGGCTGTAACCAGCATATTCTCCACTGATTTTACTGAAAACACTGCAGGAAATAATGCCGGTGCGATTTATGCCTATACCGAGGCAACCGAGACAGTTATTCACAGCTGTAAATTTGATGCAAACAGTGCACAGAATTATGGTGGTGTAATGTATGCGTCAAATATGAGCATAACTAATTTGTATAATAATACAATGACAAATAATACCGCTTTAAGAGGTGGTGTTCTCTATGAAACAGTATCCGGCACAATGGTAAATGTCAATACTATGATGGTAAGCGGCAACAGTGCAACTGAAGCAGGTCCCATAATTTACGGAAATAACGAAAGGGCAACACTCAATATTCATAAGTCTAATTACACAGATTTAGAAAATTCCAACACTGAGGATGACAGCTATTGGGAATATGCTGTTGCAAACGAACTTACCGTAAATGATACGTCATATCTTGAAGAGGAGATTCCTGAATGTGAATCTTACGTAGAAAAGGAAGAACAGGATGAAGAGCAGGATAAGGTTGACACAGTCCCCGTTGCAACAATTCTTGATTTGGGAATAAATTCAAGTGATGCTTCTATCAGTTCTGCTTACGGCAAGCTTAAAAAACTCGATAATTCATCGAACTTTATGAGCCTTAATACGACCACATTTGAAAATATCAACGACGGAACAGTTACAGTTGATTCCTTTGTTTATCATTCGGGAGAAGCGGCAAATAACTGTAACGTAGGTCAGGGTTTACTTATTTATCAAGCAATACTTTATAAGGAGGCACATCCCGAGGAGGAAGTAAGCATAAGCCTGGGTACCTTCAGATTTTCTACACAAGCGGCAGTTTGTATTAACAGAAACAGCAGATATTTCGGTTATATGCGTCATTTGTCGGGCGTGCAATATGATAAATACGGCTTTGTACGTATTTCATATCTCCTTGTAACGGCGGCAAAAATGGGTATAAATGTCACGGCTATAGGTCAGCTCGATGGTTATCCTAAGACATCCTCAGAGCCGGGCTTGGAGAAATATTTTGAAGGATATATGGATGATCCTTGTGATCCCGCTTATGTTCCTGACGGAAAAATCGGCGATTACCTTAACTTCAAGTTCTGCTATTGGACATCTTATGGTGACAAAGGTGCTACAGATATGATGCATATTAAGATGTGTGCAGTTTCGCACTATCTTGATATGAATGGCGTAGAACATAAAAACGCAGTATGGTCAGGCACAACAAATCTCGATGGTATTAGTTCAGTTGGAACAAACGGAAATGACAAGATGCAGACTGCAACTATTGTTTCTGACCACGAACAGATTTATCGCACGACAGCAAATTATATTGACCTTGTTTCACAGTATTGCGGACAGGAGGATGTTTATCTTTTCCGTTCAATAGCAACTGAAAGAATAAAAAATCAGATAGATCTCATTCTTGCAGGTAATGGAAATCAGATCGCTGAAAATCAGCAGATAGTATACCTCGGTACAGAGAAGGATGATGTATTTGAGCTTTACTTTGCTCCTTTTGCTGGCGATGCATCAAACTGGAACGAGTCATACAACCCATATTGTAAGTATCTGCGTGAAATGAGTAATTCCGATGATTATGTATGGTTTATGTGGAACAATGCAAACTACAATTCATCCACAATGCTTATTGAACAAATGGAGCAGATGATTTCTGATACCTTCCATAATAATAAGAATGTAAATAATAAGATATATGTAAATCTGGAAGAATTTAACCAAAATGCATATAGTGATCTTAAAGTTGGAGAAGATATCGGACTTATGTCCTTTAACAAAAAGGAATTTGGTGCATTGCACAGTAAAGATTTACAGCTTTCTTACGCAAACAACGGAGAGAGAAAGTATGTGTCGCTTCTTAATTCATTGAATGTTCACAGCGGTTCAATGTACTACCAATCAAACTTTATGCTTGTTGTAAAAGAAACAAACTGTAATGAAGACAGCGTATTCTTTACAATTGCCGACAACACATCAAAAGGTGTTGTTGAGCATCATTATAGTGAACTTAAAGAATATATCCCCGAAAAAGAAGATGAAGACGGATATACTTATACAGAATGTTCAGAGTGCGGCGAGCGTGTCATTTATGATCCCATACATAGACCGGGAGACTGGATTGTTGCAAAGGAATCAACGGAGACAACAAATGGTATTATGTATAAGGAATGCTTGGGTTGCGGTATGATTCTTACAGCAAAAGAAACCTCGGGTGCGGAGACAGACCTTTCAAATGTTGTCGGTAAAGTGTTTGACAAGAGTGTAGCATCTCTTGTTTCAATTGAAATTGCAAGTCTTCCTCATACCTTTGAAGCAGTTGTAAGTGTGCCTGAAAGCGTTGAGGACAGAGCAGGCGTTATAGTAGGTAATTACAAGGTAGGAGCTAAAGACCTTATCAGCTTTGAAATTTATTCGGGCGGCAGACCGAGACTTTATTACAAGAACAACGGACAGGCAGAGGATTGCATCTTTGATACTGATATCCGTACGGGAAATGCCGAGCATATAGCAATTACAGTGGACGGCTTTACAGCAACACTCTATGTAAACGGAGATGCAGTAGAACAGAAAACCTTGACTGTTGAAATGCCCGAAGCAATAGATAACCTTAAAATAGGTGGCGATAACAGAAGTGATAATTCGCAGTACTTCAAGGGTACTATCTATTCAGTACATCTCTTTAATGATGTGAGAACTGCAGAGAAAATTAAGAGAGATATGCTTTTGGTAGAGCCTGACAGTAACGAATTGCTTCTTTCAAAGTATTTTGAAGGCGAGTCAAATTATGTTAATGCCAATGATATTGTTTTTGAAGCAGGTCAAGGAAAAACCTTTGATGCAGAAACACTTTCATTAATTGGAAATCTCAGTACAACTCCTCATACCTTTGAGGCTGTGTTGAATTTGCCATCAAATTATGGAAGCGGCAGAGGCGGGGTAATTGTCAGCAACTACGCTGACGGAAGCTCTGCCCAGATTGCAGTTGAAATTTATACCGATGGCAGACCGAGGCTTTTCTACAGCACAGGTTCAAAGAAAATTGACTGCTTGTTCAGTTCTGACATTAGAGCAGATGAGCCTGTACATATGGCAATAACTGTAGAGGGAACTCAAGCAATGCTCTATATTGACGGCGAGTTGAAGGAAACCAGGACAGTTGAAGCTGAAATCCCCGAAACGACTGCTAATTATGCAATCGGCGGTGACCATAGAACAGATAATGCGCAGTACTTCAAAGGAAAAATTTATTCTGTAGCTATGTTCGGAGATGCACGAAACAGTGACGAAGTTAAGAAGGATGCTATTCTGGTTGCTTCCGACAGTGAATCTCTGCTTTATTCGGGATATTTTGCAGGAAGCACAGAGAATGCCTTCCTTGATGTATGTGGACAGGAATTTGGAATTGGAAAGATAGTAACTATTCCGGAAATCACAGGTCTTCCTCGCACATTTGAAGCAGTTGTAAGTGTGCCTGAAAGCGTTGAGGACAGAGCAGGTGTTATAGTAGGTAATTACAAGGTAGGAGTTAAAGACCTTATCAGCTTTGAAATTTATTCGGGCGGCAGACCGAGACTTTATTACAAGAACAACGGACAGGCAGAGGATTGCATCTTTGATACTGATATCCGTACGGGAAATGCCGAGCATATAGCAATTACAGTGGACGGCTTTACAGCAACACTCTATGTAAACGGAGATGCAGTAGAACAGAAAACCTTGACTGTTGAAATGCCGCAAACAACAGAAGATCTTAAAGTCGCCGGCGATAACAGAAGCGATAATTTACAGTATTTCAAAGGAAAACTTTATTCTGTAGCCCTTTACGAAAATGTAAAGACAGATGCAGAAATCAATAAGGGAATTTTTGCATCTTCAGCCGGTCTTCTCTACTCAACGTGCTTCTCTGCGGTTGATGTAATTGAAGATGATATGTCTGAGGGAAGAGTATTTACAGCAGATAAGTATTCTTTGGTGGATGTCAATATAGAAAACATTCCATATACCTTAGAAGCGACGGTAAATGTACCAAGCAGTATTGACGGCAGAGCCGGAGTTATAGTAGGTAACTATAAGCTGGGTAATAAAAATCTTATCAGCTTTGAAATTTACTCAGGCGGCAGACCGAGACTTTATTACAAGAACAACGGAAAAGCAGAGGATTGTACCTTTGATACAGATATCCGTTCAAACAAGAAGGAGCATATTGCAATTTCAGTAGATGACCTTATGGCGACGCTTTACGTTAATGGTGTGAAAGTTGAAGAAAAAGCTCTTACAATTCCGTTCCCCGATGCAACTGAAAATCTTAAAATTGGCGGGGACATAAGAATAGGAAATCTGCAGTATTTCAAGGGTGCTATATATGATGTGGCTCTCTTTGGAGATGTAAGAAGTGCACAAGAGGTCAAGAATGATATGAATAATATCAGTAATTCCGAGGATGAGCTGCTTTACAACATAGATTTCACGGGAAGTATATGCCCTGAAAGTCCTATTGGTGCAGGACACTGCGAAAGTGATTGGATTATTGTAAGAGAGCCGTCTGATGCAGAGTATGGTCTTAAACATAAGATTTGCACTGCCTGCGGTGTAACCTTAGCTACAAACAAATACAGCAAAGTAAGCACAGAGGATGCGGTAGAATATGCATCAGGTTTAGTGCTTGCGTCTGAGGCAGATGCACATAAAATAGAAAGCACATTGACGGCATCTCCAAAAACAATTGAGGCGGTATTCAAGCTTTCAAAGGATTATACAAATCGTGCAGGTGTTATTGTTGGTAACTATGATGGTTCAACATCTGAGCAGATAAATATTGAAATTTACAATAACGGAAAGCCGCGTCTGTACTATAAAGCAAACAAAGTGGCATACACGTATTTATTCAGCACAGACGTACGCTCAGACTCAGCAACACATCTTTCAATCACCATTGATGGACTCACAGCAACTCTTTATCTCAACGGAGTTCAGAAGGAGACGATAAAATTAGATGCTGAATTTTCAACCGCTTGTGATAATTTTGTTATTGGTGCAGACAACAGAACGAGTGGTCCGCAGTATTTCAAGGGTGAAATCTATTGTGTACACTTATTTGAAGATGTAAGAAGTGCAGAAGAAATTAAGCTGGATTCTATTCTGGTAGCAAGTGATACTGAAGGATTGATATACTCAAAGTTCTTTACAAACTAAAAAACAAGGGGCTGCCTTGCCTATTTGGCGAGACAGCCCAATGTATTTTTGGCATAAATTGAAATATTATACTTTTATGTACAGATTCCTTCTATCCCTTATATAATTAATTCAATAATAGATAATAAAAATAAATTAAGTAAGGAGAGGTTATGAAAACCATTGTTATATATAAATCAAAATACGGCTCAACAAAAACCTATGCCAAGTGGATTGCAGAAGAATTATTATGCGAGGCTGTTGACGCATCAAAAGTAAAGGCAGATGACTTGACTCTGTATGATACCATTGTTTACGGCGGAGGGCTTTATGCAGAGGTTATAAATGGTGTGAGCCTTATTACAAAGAACATGGATAAATTAAAAAATAAGAAAATTGCAATATACACAACAGGTATTACTCCCATTGATTGTAGAGATTATTATGACAAGCTTGTTATTGAAAAGAACTTTAAAGATGGCGTGTCGGAAAATGTAAAATTATTTAATTTCAGCGGCAAGATGGTTTTAGATGAGCTTAGCCTTGTTCATCGGACTGCCCTTAAAACTCTCAAGAAAATTATGCAATCGAAACCGACTCCGACTGAAATGGAAAAGCTTTTAATAGAGCTTTGTGATGCAGACGGGGATTTTAGTGACAGAAGACAGATAAGCGACTTAATAACATACATAAATAACGAAAGGGGATGATTTTTTAGGATTTTGACATTGAAGAACTTACTGAAATTGATAAAATTACTTTGAAAGGATGATTTAAAATGAAGAAAATAATCAACAATTTACTTTTTATAATTGTAATGGCGATTATGTGTCTTACACTTTTCTCCTGTGGGGAAGCTGCTTCTCCCGCAGATGTATGGGAAAATGCTGTATACACAGAAGATACAGAGCTTGGAGAGGGCGCGAAAGCTGTAGAGGTGGAAGTAAAGGCGGGGGACAAGTCCGTAACCTTTAAGATTAATACAGACAAAGAAACTCTTGGTGAAGCTCTCATTGACCATGAGCTTATTTCTGGTGAACAGGGAGCATACGGTCTTTATGTAAAAGCTGTAAATGGAATTACAGCTGACTATGATGTAGATAAAAGCTACTGGTCACTAAGTAAAAATGGCGAGTATATGACAACCGGTGTAGATGGAACTCAAATTTCAGACGGCGAACATTTTGAAATTACTTACACAAAATAAACCAAAAAAGCTTATCAAATCAGGTTTAGAGACTGATTTGATAAGCTTTTTAATTATTCTGTTGTTTCAATCATTTCTTGTGCTTCATCTGACATGAAACTGTCACATTCATCTGCTGTTTCAAGCCTGTTTACCGAAACCTCATAAGCGGTCTTGGTAACAATTTCTTCCTCAGATAAATGCTTTTGATATGTCCTTGACTGAATTCTGCCCCATACACGTATGTGGTCGCCTACCTCAAAATTTTTGCAGAATCTTGCATTTCTGCCCCATGCGATTACAGGTATGTAATCAGACTTGCTATACGTCCTGTTTACTGCCAGAAGCATATCCGTTATCTCACGTCCGAAAGGCGTTGTTCTGTATACCGGCTGCTTGCAAATATACCCATCCAAAAACAATGAATTTGGGTTTTTGGGTGTTGTTTCATCACAAGGCTTTATGTCCTTTGCAAAAACAGTTAAAATAAGCTTGTTTGTGCTTTCGTCAGAACTGTTATAGGACCTGAACTGACCGTCAATTTCTATAAACTCGCCCTGTTTAAAGC